>CAYOBK010000053.1:0-6484 GCA_964402275.1 uncultured Bauldia sp. | reverse complement strand
CCGTCGAGAAAATCCGTGATCCCGGCGAGAATGAAGATGCCGAGCGCGGTGAACCGCCCGGGGTCGCCCGGGATATAGAAGCTCGCCACCACGGCCGGGACGGCGGCGATCCGGGCATAGGTCAGGAGATTGGGCAGCGAGACCGGGCTCACGCGCGGCGGTTCCGCGTAATGCTGGGAAGACTGAGCCATGATGTGCGGATTGCCCCGTTTGGTGGCCCGCATCCTCGTGCGCCAAGAAGAACGCCCTGTGACGCCGGGGTCAAGCTTGGGGATGGCTTGGCCTGCTCAATGCGCGTTGAAGTGATCATAGATGACTCGTGCCATTTGCTCGGAAATCCCCTCCACGGCGGCAAGGTCGGGGATGCTGGCGCGGCTGAGCGCCTTGGCTGTGCCGAAATGACGCAACAGGGCCCGTTTCCGCGCCGGCCCGATGCCGGCGATCTCGTCGAGCGGGTTCTTCCCCATCTGAGCCTTCCGCTTGGCCCGGTGCGTCCCGATGGCGAAGCGATGGGCCTCGTCCCGGAGGCGCTGCACGAAATAGAGGACGGGGTCGCGCGGCTGCAGCATGAAAGGATCGCGGCCCGCAACATGGAACTTCTCGAGGCCGGCATCGCGCTGCGGTCCCTTGGCGATCCCGACCACCGGCAGGCTGCCGAGCCCGAGATCGGCGAGAATCCCGCGCGCCGCCGAGAGCTGCCCTGCGCCGCCGTCGATCAGCACCAGATCCGGCCATGTCGGGTCGGTCGAGTCTTCGTCTTCGCTCCTGTTGGTCTCTTTGAGGAGACGCGTGAAGCGTCGCTGCAGGACCTCGCTCATCATCCCGAAATCGTCTCCGGGTGTGATCGCGTCGGACCGGATGTTGAACTTCCGGTACTGATTCTTCTCGAAGCCGTCCGGTCCGGCGACGATCATCGCGCCGACCGCCTGCGCGCCCATGATGTGGCTGTTGTCGTAGACCTCGATCCGCCTCGGTACTTCGGCGAGGCCGAAGGTGCCGGCGAGGCTTTCCATGAGCTTCGCCTGCGTCGACGTCTCCGCCAGCCGCTGCCCGAGCGACTCGCGAGCGTTGGCGAGCGCGTGCGCTACGAGGTCGCGGCGCTCGCCCCGCGAGGGAACGCTCACCGCCACCTTGCGGCCCGCCTTCTCCGATAGCGCCGCGGCAAGGAGATCCTGCTGCTCGATCGGATGCGACAGAAGGATCAGGCGAGGCGGCGGCTTGTCGTCGTAGAACTGGCCGAGGAACGATTCCAGCACCTCGCTGCAGTCGAGGCTCTTGTCGGCGTGCGGATAGTACGCGCGGTTCCCCCAGTTCTGGCCGGTGCGGAAGAAGAACACCTGGATCGCCGTCTGGCCGCCCTCCTGATGACACGCGAACACATCGGCCTCCGGAACGCTGCTCGGGTTGATTCCCTGATGGCTCTGCACATGCGAGAGCGCCGCAAGGCGGTCGCGATACGCCGCGGCTTGTTCGAAATCGAGCCGGCGCGATGCCGCTTCCATCGCTTTGGCGAGATCGCGCCGGATCGCCTGGCTCTTGCCCGTCAGGAACGCCTTCGCTTCGCGAACCAGTTCGGCGTAGTCGTCAAGCCCGATCTCGCCGGTGCACGGCGCCGAGCAGCGCTTGATCTGATAGAGGAGGCATGGCCGCGTCCGGCTTTCATAGACGCCGTCGCTGCAGGAGCGGAGAAGGAACGCGCGCTCCATCGCGTTGATCGTGCGATCGACCGCGCCGGCGGAGGCGAACGGCCCGAAATAGTCGCCCTTCCGGCGGTGCGGTCCGCGATGTTTGACGATCTGGGGCGCCTCGTGGTCGCCAGTGATGAGAATGTAGGGAAACGACTTGTCGTCGCGCAGCAGCACGTTGTAGCGCGGCCGGAGTCGTTTGATGAGGTTCGCTTCCAGAAGGAGCGCCTCGGTTTCGGTGCGCGTGACGATCACTTCCAGCGTCGACGTCGCCTGGATCATCCGCGCCGTCCGGCCGGGCTGGCCGTCGAGCCGCGTGTAGGACGCAACCCGCTTCTTCAGGCTCCGCGCCTTGCCGACGTAAAGGACAGTCCCGCCCTCACCGACCATGCGGTAAACGCCGGGCCGGTCGGGCACGCGCTTGGCCGCAGCCGCGATCGCGTCGACGCCGCCCTTGATGTCGACGACGAATTCCTCCGCGCCGGGGATCGCCTCGGGGCTATTCCGGGAATCCGACATCCGGTGTTTTCCACGCCAGGTGCTGGCCGCCGTCAAGCGCGATCATCTGCCCGGTAATCGACGGCGCATCGGCCAGGAATCTGACCGCGCGCCCGAACTCCTCCAGCGCCGGTCCGCGGCCGAGCGGCAGCGACGCCGCCTGACGTTCGAAGTCGCTCCGGCTCTGGCGCGGGCTCGGCAGCGTTGGTCCCGGTGCGATGGCATTGACGCGGATCCGCGGCGCGAGCGCCTGCGCCAGCGCCACCGTCGCCGCCCACAGCGCCGATTTGCTGATCTGATAGGAAAGGAATTCCGGCACCGGCTTCCAGACCCGCTGGTCGATGATGTTGACAATACTGCCCGACTTGCCGTCCGGCAGCGCCGCGGCGAAGGCCTGCGACAGGAAGGTCGGGGCGGCGAGGTTGATGTCCATCTGGCGCCGCCAGGCCTCGGGTTCAAGGCTGCCGATCTCGTCCTTCTCGAAGACCGCCGCGTTGTTGACGAGAAGCTCGACCGGCTCCAGAACAGCCACGACGCGTTCGACAAAGCTCGGAAGGACGTCGAGATTCGCCAAATCGGCCTGCACCACCGCGGCGCGTCCGCCGCGTGCGTTAATGTCGGCGGCGAGCGCGTCTGCCTCGGTTCGGGAGCGGTTGCAGTGGATCGCCACCGCCCAGCCCTGGGTGGCGAGGTCCTCGGCGATGGCCCGGCCAATCCTGACGGCGGCGCCGGTCACCAAAGCCGTTCGCGCCGCGGCCATGTCAGGCGTCCTGCATGTCGGGGACGATCAGCCGGTCACGGTCCTGATCCGGCGCATTGTCGATCACCACCTTGTCACCGGAGACTCGCGCGCGCCCCGAGGCGACAAGCGCCAGCGCCGTCGGATAGACCCGGTGCTCGACCGGCAGCAATCGCGCCGACAGGGTATCGGCCGTGTCGCCGGCGAGCACGGGAACAACGGCCTGCGCGACGATCGGACCGGCGTCGACATCGGCGCGCACGAAATGCACGGTGCAGCCATGGACGCGAACACCGGCGTCGAGCGCGCGCTGATGCGTATCAACGCCGCGGAAGGCCGGCAGGATCGACGGGTGAATGTTGAGCATACGGTCGCGCCAGACGGCAACGAAGTCGGCGGATAGCACACGCATGAATCCGGCGAGGCAAACCAGTTCGGCCTTGACGGCCTCAAGACGCTCCCTCAATGCCTCCTCGAATGCCGCCTTGCCGGTGAACGCGCTCCTGTCGACCGCCTCGGCGGCAACGCCGGCGTCACGCGCCTTTTCGAGGCCGGGCGCTGCGGGATTGTCCGAGATGACGAGAACGATCTCGGCCGGATAGTCGGGCTTCCCCGCGGCGGCGATGAGCGCCGCCATATTGGTGCCCCGGCCCGAGATGAGCACGACCGTCTTCTTCCGTGTCATCGTCAGTCCCGCCTCACAGCTTGCCGGTGAAGGCGACAGGTTTGTCCGCCGGCGCCCTGATCCGGCCGATCACCGACACCGACTCGCCCGTCTCTTCGAGGATTTGCGTGACCTCGCCTGAATCGCCTGCTCTGACGACCGCCGCCATGCCGACGCCGCAGTTGAACGTCCGCAGCATCTCCGCCTGCTCGATCTTGCCGATGTCGCGCAGCCAGGCGAGGGAAGGCGGCATTGACAGCGCCGCAAGGTCGATCTCGGCGCCGACGCCGGCCGGCAGCACGCGCGGCAAATTGTCGGTGAGGCCACCGCCGGTAATGTGCGCCAGCGCTTTGATGCTGCCGCTGCGGCGGAGCACTTCGAGGAGCGGCGCGACGTAGATGCGCGTCGGCGTGAGCAGCGCGTCGCCCAGCGTCGTGCCGGGCGAGAAGGGCGCAGGATCGCTCCACGACAGCGCCGCATCGGCGACCAGTTTGCGCACCAGCGAAAAGCCGTTCGAATGGACCCCGGACGAAGCGATTCCGAGGACTGCGTCGCCGTCGCCGATGTCGCGCCGCGGCAGAAGCCGGTTGCGTTCGACGGCGCCGACGGCGAAGCCGGCAAGGTCGAAGTCGCCGGCGCGATAGATCCCCGGCATCTCGGCGGTCTCGCCGCCGATCAGTGCGGCACCGGCGATGCGGCAGCCTTCGACGATCCCGGCAACCACCGCAGCCGCGTGGTCGGGGTCGAGCTTTCCCGTCGCGAAGTAGTCGAGGAAGAACAGCGGCTCGGCGCCCTGGTCGACAAGATCGTTGACGCACATCGCCACGAGGTCGATGCCGATCGTATCGAAACGGCCGGTTTCGATCGCGAGCTTCAGTTTGGTCCCGACGCCGTCGGTCGCGGCAACCAGCACCGGGTCGGCGAAGCCGGCGGCTTTGAGGTCGAACAGGCCGCCGAACCCGCCGATCGTTCCGTCCGCGCCAGGTCGCTTGGTCAGCTCCACGAGCGGCGCGATCAGTTCGACCAGGCGGTTGCCCTTGTCGATGTCGACCCCGGCATCGGCGTAGCGGGCCGGCTTCCCCCCGTCCGCGGTCATCCCGCGTTTCCGAAAGATATTTGGACCACAGCCTTTCCCCAGCCCGATTCGATCCCATTTCCGCGGTGCCGGCATTGCGCTATCGAAGCGGCGCCACAGAGCCAAGGATGATTCCTCTTGACCCTGCCCAATCTGATCACGGTCGGCCGGCTCCTTCTGGTCCCGTTGATCGTCTGGTTTGTCAGCGACGGCGCCTTCGGGGCGGCCTTCGTCGTCTTCGTCCTGGCCGGGATCGGGGATGGCATCGACGGGTTCCTGGCACGCCAATACAACCTTCGCTCCCGGCTCGGAACCTATCTTGACCCGATTGCCGACAAGGTTCTGCTGGTTTCAGTCTACCTGTCGCTCACTTTCATCAACGAGATCGCCGGTTGGCTGGCGGTGATGGTTGTGAGCCGTGACCTGTTCATCATCGGCGGCGTCATGCTGGCATGGATCCTCGATCGACCGATCGAGGTTAAGCCTTTGATCATCAGCAAGATTAACACCGCCGCTCAGATAATTCTTGCCGCCCTTGCCCTCGGCAACCTCGCTTTCGATGCGGGCCTCGGCGGGGTAAAGGACGCCCTGGTGTGGGTCGTCGGCGTGTTGACCGTCGCTTCTGCCGCAGCCTATCTCGTCGACTGGATACGCCATATGACACAGGACTGAGGGGCCGTCGAATGGCGACAGGCGACCAGCCGATGCCGCTTTCGCAGCAGCAGTCCGTCCGTCGCCAGTTGTTCTTTTGGCTCGGCGCCCTGGTCGGCCTCGCCGTCTTCCTCGCCGTCTTCTCGTCGATCCTTCTCCCTTTCGTCGCCGGCATGGCGCTCGCGTACCTCCTCGACCCGCTGGCGGATTGGTTCGAGCGACGGGGGGTCAGCCGGCTGGCCGCGACGCTGATCATTCTCGCCTTCTCTCTCGTGATCTTCGTCGTTGCCTTGCTGCTCCTTGTTCCGGCCCTTATCGATCAGCTGGCGAAATTGGTCGATCGCCTGCCGGGCCTTATCCTCGACCTCCAGAACCTTCTCCGGCCGCTGCTCGAGAGCGAGCTCGCGGCCTATCTCGGGATCGACGCCGATCAGCTTCCCGACCAGCTTGTCGGTTTTGTCGGATCGGGAGCAGACTGGCTGTCGGGTCTGCTGGCGTCCATCTGGAGTGGAGGCCGGGCGCTGATCGCAGTGCTGTCGCTGCTCGTCATCACGCCGGTCGTCGCATTCTACCTGCTGTATGACTGGGACCGGATGGTCAATGCCGTCGACAACATGCTGCCGCGCCAGCATGCGGAAACCGTCCGCGAACTCGGCCGGGAAATGAGCAAGGCGATCTCCGGCTTCGTTCGCGGTCAGGGACTCGTCGTCCTGATCCTCGGGACCTTCTACGCGGCGGCGCTGGCGGCGATCGGGCTGAATTTCGGCCTGCTGATCGGGCTGTTGGCGGGTCTCCTCAGCTTCATACCCTTCGTCGGCACAGTGGTAGGGTTCGTCGTCTCGGTCGGCGTCGCCGCCGCTCAATTCCTTCCGGAGGGCGCCTGGATCTGGGTGGTGATCACCGCGGCCATCTTCATCGTTGGGCAGGTCGTCGAAGGCAATTTCCTCCAGCCCAAGCTGGTCGGGACAAGCGTCGGGCTGCATCCGGTCTGGCTGATATTCGCCCTGTTCGCGTTCTCGCTGCTGTTCGGCTTCGTCGGGACACTGGTCGCGGTTCCGGCCGCCGCGATGGTCGCCGTGCTCGTCCGCTTCGCCGTCCAGCAATATCTCGCGAGCCCGTTCTACCATGGCGGCGGCGCGCCGGGTTCGGGCGGCGGACCGCATCCGGGTGAC
>CAYOBK010000052.1:0-7780 GCA_964402275.1 uncultured Bauldia sp. | reverse complement strand
GAACGCGGCGACCTGGTGATCGCGCTCGGCGGCGGTGTCGTCGGCGATCTTGCCGGCTTCGCCGCCGGCATCACCCGCCGCGGCATGAACCTGATCCAGGCGCCGACGAGCCTCCTCGCGCAGGTCGATTCCTCGGTCGGCGGCAAGACCGGAATCAACACGCCGCGCGGCACGACTCTCGTCGGCGGGTTCTTCCAGCCGCGGCTGGTGATCGCCGATATCGCGGCCCTGGATACCCTGCCGGAACGCCACTTCCGCGCCGGCTATGCCGAGGTCGCCAAATACGGCCTGATCAACGACGCTGCGTTCTTCTCCTGGCTCGAGGCAAATTGGCGCGAGGTCTTCGCCGGCGGCCCGGCGCGGCAGCGGGCGATCGCGACGAGCTGCGCCGCCAAGGCGGCGATCGTCGCCGCCGACGAGCGCGAGGCCGGCGACCGCGCGCTCCTCAATCTCGGCCACACCTTCGGCCACGCGCTCGAAGCGGCGGCCGGCTATTCCGACCGACTGATCCACGGCGAGGCGATCGCCATCGGCATGGTGCTGGCGGCCGACTATTCGGCCGAGCTCGGCCTCTGTACGGCCGACGTTGCGGCGCGGATTCGCGCCCATTTCGCCGAAGTCGGCCTCCCGGCCGACCTTGCCGGCATTCCCGGCGGGCGGCCGACGACCGACCGGCTGATGGAATTGATCGCGCAGGACAAGAAGGTCGCCCGCGGCAGGCTCAGCTTCGTCCTTTTGCGCGGCGTCGGAGAGGCGTTCGTCGCGCACGACGTCGCCGCCGCGGACGTCGCGGCATTTCTCGGCCGTCTGACGCCCGCCTGACCGCGGGCGTCAGCGATTGGCGGTGTAGGAAGCGAGTATCCGCTGGATCTCGTCCCCGATCTCGTCGGTCCCCATTTCCCGTTCGGACGACCGGTCGAGGGGCGGCGGCGGCCTGACATCTCCGACCTTCGGCGCCTCGTGCCGCGGGGTCTCCCGTCGGCCGGATCCTCGCTTCGGCACATCGTCGGCCAGGACGTCGACGGCATCGGCGATGGCCGAAAGGATCGAGTCTTCGAGATCCGCCTCGCGGCGGTCGGCCGGGTCCGTCGCGGCAGGCCGCCGCCTGGCCGGGTTCGACTGTTCCCCGCTTCCCGCGCGCCGCATCCGCGGCGCTTCGGCGGACGCCGCGGGACGTTCGGGCGCCCGGGAATCGTCGGTGCGGAACGGCCTCGGTCGGAGCGGTGTCGCTGCCTCGCGCCCGAGCGGCCCGCGGTAGGCGGCGTCGGCCCTTGGCGCATCATCCGGCCACGGCCGCGCCGGATCGGCAGCCTGTGCCGGTCGCTGCGGCGGCGGCGCCGCCATTGCGGAGCTCGCCGGCCGGGGGCGCTCGGCCTCTGCGGCCGGCGTCGCCGGCTCCGCGATGGCCGCGCGCTGCACGCCACCGATCCAGGCCGAGATGAGGCCCGTCTCCGCCTCGGACAGGTTGAGGTCCGTGTTCTCGACGAGATAGAGCACCTGTTCGCTGAAGATCCCGGCCAGCGTCTCCGGCCGATCCTCCGCTGTGAAGACATGCCCGCGAAGGGCCAAGCCTTTGACGACGAAACCGACCTGACGCTTGGTGACGCTCCGGCCGAGCTGATTCATCGCCGCCGTTACATTTTCCGTCGTCGACTGGAACTTGTAGCCGCGCTCGGCGACTTCCCGCACGATCAGGCGGAACAGATCGGAGAAGGCGCGGGGCGAGAACAGCGGCACATTCGTCGCCTGATGGATGCGTCGCACCAGCGTCGCCAGCGCCTCGCGGTCGATCGGCGGCCGCGATCTGACCGCCAGTTGCCGGTTGGCCCGGGACTCTGTGCGCCGCTCCGCGGCCCGAAGCGGCGGCGGGGCGATCCGCGGCGGCCGCGGGATCGGGTCCGTGGCCGCGAGATCCTCACTGGGCCGCGACAGCACCTCGATGAGGCGGTTTTCGTCGACGAATCCGTCGGCCAGCGTCTTGTAGCTCGCGGCGGTCGCATCGGTGCCGTAGACGACGACCCGCTGATTGAGCGCCCGCAACCGGTAGAGAACCGGCGTCAGATCGACATCGGCGGTCAGGAGGATGATTTCGTCGGGGTCGGATTCGGCCGCCTCGAGCGCGTCGAGAACGAGGCTGACATCGGCGGCGCTGCGATCGAGCCCGCCGACCGGCGAACAGTCGACGATCTCGACCCCGCTTGCCGTGAGCCAGCCGCGGTTCTTGCCGAGAATCTTCGGGTTGGCATAGCAGCGCCTGACCTGAAGTCGCCGCTTGCCTTTGGCGTCCGCATCCGTCGATTGCACGATTTGGCCGGCTTCAACGGCTTCGAGCCAGGTGCCGGCGCGCGCGCCGAGCCACTCGCCGACCGCGGGGGCTCGGTCATTCAGGCTGCGATACAGGCTGTCGTAATCGAAGAGCAGGACGCTCTTGAAGGTATGGACCATTCCTCATTCACCCCGCGGCGGCGTTTTGGCTTGCCTCTGTGCCGAAAACGTCACGCCAGTGAGAATGCCCCGCACCCGAAACTCAGCCTACAGCATTTGACAGGCTTTGCCGATTCCCGGCGAGACGATTACCGACCAAAAAACACGAATGCGCGTGCGGCCAAAACGCCGCAAACGGAAAATCGGTTACCTGCGGGTTACGGGAATATGTCCTTTCGTCGACGGAGTTCGGCGAAGACTTCGTCGGGCGATGCCTGCTTCATACCGATGGCCGCTTTGAGTCGCGGCCGGTCGGCGCGAAGGAAGGCGTTGGTCGCAAGCTCCTGACCGATCGTGGTCGGAAGCGTCGCCTTGCCTTTCGCCCGCAGCCTCACCACCTCGGCGATCCGCGCCTGAAGGTCGAGATTGTTCGGCTCGACCGTGATGGCGAAGCGCCCATTGGCCTCGGTGTATTCGTGACCGCAATAGACCTTTGTCTCGCGCGGCAGTCGCGCCAGCCTGGCGCGCGACTCCTACATGGTTGCAGCCGTCCCTTCGAACAGCCGGCCGCAGCCAAGCGAGAACAGGGTGTCGCCGACGAAGGCGAGTTCTTCCTCGCCGCACCAGAACGCCAAATGACCGGCGGTATGGCCTGGCGTCTCAAGGACCGCGAATCGCGCGGCGCCGACGACGACGGCGTCGCCCTCCCGGACGCCGCGATCGAGGCCGGGTATCCGGCCGGCCTCTGCCGCGGGGCCGATCACGGCACAGCCGGTCGCCTCCTTCAGCGCGATGTTGCCGGCGGTGTGGTCGCCGTGATGGTGCGTTGTGAGGATGGAACCGAGCTTCCAGCCGCGGCGGTGGAGACGAGCGAGGATCGCGTCGGCATCCGGTGCGTCCACCGCCGCGGTCTCGCCGCTCGCTTGGTCGTGGAGGAGGACGGCGTAGTTGTCAGTCCGGCAGATGAAGGGATCGACGGTCAGCATGGCGGGGCGCACGGGAAACGCCGCCGGTTTACCGCTCGGCAACCACGTGCCTTGGCGGCGCCGCTAACGGCCTGGCGCGGGCGTGCTATATAATGTGGTGCCATGCATCTCGACGTCGTTGACCTGAAAGCCTTCTACGCCAGCCGCTTGGGACAGATCGCCAGCCTCCGAATCGGCGCCGTCCTCGCCCGGCGCTGGCCGAAGGTCGCCGGCGATCGGATCCTCGGGATCGGCTACGCGACGCCTTATCTGGCACAGTTCGGCGACCAGGCCGAGCGGCGGCTCGCCTTCATGCCGGCCCGCCAGGGCATCATGTCCTGGCCGTCGGGCGGTCTCAACGCAGCGGCCCTTGTCCGCGACGACGCCTTGCCGCTTGAAGGCGGCTCGATCGACCGGATTCTCGCGGTCCACTGCCTCGAACACGCCGAAAGCACGCGTGACGTGCTTCGCGAGGTCTGGCGGGTTCTGGCGCCCGGCGGCCGGCTGCTGATCATTGTTCCCAACCGCGCCGGCATGTGGGCTCGCGCCGAACGGACGCCGTTCGGGCTCGGGCAGCCTTTTAGCCGCAGCCAGCTGTCAGACCTTTTGCACGAATCGATGTTCTCGCCGCTGGTCTGGTCGTCGGCCCTGGCGATGCCGCCGATCCGCAACCGGCTGTTCCTCCGCAACGGGACGCATTGGGAGAAGGTCGGCTCGAAGCTCTGGCCCGGTTTCTCCGGCGTGCTGATCGTGGAGGCGACGAAGATGGTGCACCAGCGCGTCAAGGCGAAGGCGAAAGTTCCGCGCACCGCGCCGGTGCTTAGTCCGTCGCTCGCGCCGACGGTGGGCGTGAGGCCGCGCAGCGTCTAGCCGCGAAGCAGGAACACCGCCTGCGCGCCGAGCACATTCCAGAACCACCACGGTCCGAGGAACGGGATCTTTTTCCCGTGACGATTGAGCGCGATCGCGCGCTCGATCGTGATGTCGAGCTCGTCGCAGAGGTCGAGAAAATCGCGAATCGTGAAGAAATGGATGTTCGGCGTGTCGTACCATGAATAGGGCAGCTGACGCGTCACCGGCATCCGGCCGCCGAAACCGAGCGCCGTCCTCACCCGCCAATGGGCAAAATTCGGGAACGAAACGATCGCGCGCGTCCCGATCCGCTTCATCTGCTCGACGACATAGCGCGGCCTGTGGGTCGCCTGCAAGGTCTGGCTGAGGATCACGAAGTCGAACGCCTTGTCCGGATAGTGGATGAGATCGCGGTCGGCGTCGCCCTGGATCACCGATAACCCGCGCGCCACGCAATCGTTGACGCCCTTCTGGCTGAGCTCGATGCCCCGCGCGTCGACATGCTTGGTCGTTTCGAGATGCTTGAGGAGCGCTCCGTCGCCGCAGCCGATGTCGAGCACCTTGGCGCCGGGCGTAATGAGGCCGGCAAGGACCGCGAGATCGGCACGGACCGCCACCGGTCCGTTGGTGCGCGCGACATCCATCACGTCCTGTCCCGCGCCGCCAACGCGGCGGTCAGGAACCCGTCGATCGTCGCGTTGAGCTCCGGCTCGTCGAGAAGGAAGGCGTCGTGGCCGCCGTCGGTTTCGATCTCGACGAAGCTGACGCTCGCCCCCGACGCGAGCAGCGCCCGCACCACCGACCGGCTTTCCTCGGTCGGGAACAGCCAGTCGGAGGTGAAGGACACCACGCAGAACCGCGCCCCCGATCCCTGGAACACTTCGGCGAGGAGACCGCCCCGATCGGCGGCGAGATCGAAATAGTCCATCGCTTTGGTCAGATAGAGATAGGAGTTGGCGTCGAAGCGTTCGACGAAGGTCACGCCCTGATGCCGCAGATACGACTCGATCTGGAAGTCCGCGTCGAAGCTGAAGGTCGGCCTTTCGCGGTCCTGCAGCTGCCGGCCGAATTTCGCATGCAGCGACTGGTCCGACATATAGGTGATGTGCGCCGCCATCCGCGCGACCGCGAGGCCCTTGCGCGGCCTGGCATCGCGCAGCAAATAGGCGCCGCCATGCCAATCCGGGTCGGCCATGATCGCCTGCCGGCCGACCTCGTGGAACGCGATGTTCTGCGACGAATGACGTGCGCCGCAGGCGATCGGGATCGCGCTGAAGATGCGGTCCGGATGCGCCGCGGCCCATTGCAGGACCTGCATGCCGCCCATCGAGCCGCCGATCACCGCCAGCGCCTTGGCGACGCCGAGGTGGTCGAGAAGCTTCACCTGGGCGCGCACCATATCGCCGATCGTCACCACGGGAAAACCGAGGCCGTAGGGTTCGCCGGTCGCAAGGTCGGTCGCCACCGGGCCGGTGGTTCCCATGCAGCCGCCGAGGACGTTCGGGCAGATGACAAAATAGCGGTTGGTGTCGATCGGTTTTCCCGGGCCGACCATCCGGTACCACCAGCCGGGCTTGCCGGTCATCGGGTGGACATTGGCGACGTGCTGGTCGCCGGTCAGCGCGTGGCAGATGACCACCGCATTCGTCCGCGCGCGATTGAGCTCGCCATAGGTTTGATAGGCGATGCGCAAATGATCGAGCCGGCTGCCGGAATCCAGCAGGAACGGATCGTCGGGTCCGAACTCGACGGCCGGGCTTGACGGATGATCGGCCTCGTACCGGGCCCGGGCGACCTCACTAGAGAGGATCTTTCCGGACCCCGCCGGCGTCGGTTGGGTGACCATTGAAAGTCTTGGCGATTGTCCTGAGGTGGCGCGATAGGTAGGGGTCGACCTCTTGGGCTGTCAACGTTTTCTTTGATTTAGCAAAGGGCCTTGCCTATGACTCGGCCCGCCCAGCGGCGCCGCTAGGCCGATAGTGCAAATCCCTTACTCCCGGGCCCGTTGAAAATGGCTGAAGCCGGCGACAGCGCCATGGAATCCCTCAGCGGTCTTCGCTCCAGGATCGACGCGATCGACGAGCAGCTGCACCGGCTCCTGATCGAACGCGGCACGGTGATCGACGCCCTCATCAGGGCGAAGGGCACGAGCGCCGGCGGCGTCGCCTTCCGGCCGCAGCGCGAGGCGGAGATGATGCGGCGCTTGGCGGAGCGCCATCGGGGCAATCTGCCGCTGGCGACCGTCGAGCATGTCTGGCGCGAGATCATCACCACCTTCACCTTCCTGCAGGCGCCGTTCCGACTCGTCGTCCATTACGGCCGCGATCCGGTTGCAGTCCACGATCTCGCGCGATTCGCTTTCGGCTTCTCGGTGGAACTGGTCCGGGCGGAAAGCCCGGCCGAGGTGGTCGCGGCCGTTGCCGCCACGGGCGGCGACCTTGGCGTCGTGCCGCTCGGGGACGGCCGGTTCGCATCGCCGTGGTGGCGCGCGCTGTCGATGGCCCGCGGCCCGCGCATCATGGCGCTTTGGCCGTTCATCGCTGGCAAGGGCCTGCCGGCCGACGCCCCGGCGGCAATCATCTCGCCGCCTTTGTCGGAGCCGACGCCGGCCGATCTCGCGGTTTTCGCCGGCGCCGACGATTGCGAACCCGGTTCGGCGATCCCGGGCGTCTCGCTCATCGCCGACTCCTCCGCCGCCGGCCGCCGCGAGGTTCTCGTCGCGTTGCCGCGCGGCAATGCGGACGCAACGCTGGAAGCCGCAAGGATCGTCGACATCGCCGAGGTCGGCGGCATCGCGGCCGGGCTCACCCTGGCGGGCCGCGGCGACCGGTTGCGCGCTCCCGTTGGCAGGAGGCCGTCATGAGCAAATCTCCGCGCCCGCGCGCCGGCGTGCTCGACATCGAGCCTTACATTCCGGGACGGTCCAAGGCGGGAGGCATGCCGACGCGGCACAAGCTGTCGTCGAACGAAACGCCGATCGGGCCGAGCCCGGCGGCGCTCGCGGCCTATCGCGAGGCGGTGCGATCGCTCGACCGCTACCCGGACGGCAGCGCCACCGAACTCCGCGAGGCGATCGCCGAAATGCACGGTCTCGACCCCGCGCGGATCGTCTGCGGCGCCGGCTCCGATGAAATTCTGAATCTTGTCGCGCATGCCTTCCTGGCGCCGGGCGACGAGGCGATCCACAGCCAGTACGGCTTTCTCGTCTACAAGCTCGCGACGCTCGCCGCCGGCGGATTGCCCGTGGTCGCGCCCGAGACCGACCTCACCACCGACGTCGACGCAATCCTTGCGGCGGTCGGGCCGCGGACGCGCGTGGTCTTTCTCGCCAACCCGAACAATCCGACGGGGACCTACCTGCCGGAGAGCGAGATTGCGCGTCTCCACCAGCATTTGCCGGCGAACGTTCTGCTGGTGCTCGACGCCGCCTACGCCGAATATGTCCGCCGCAACGACTATGATTCCGGTCTGGGTCTCGCGACGGCCGCCGGCAACGTCGTCATGACGCGGACCTTCTCCAAGATCTACGGCCTTGCGGG
>CAYOBK010000051.1:0-8550 GCA_964402275.1 uncultured Bauldia sp. | reverse complement strand
AACCGAGCGCGACAAGAAACGCGTCATCGACGGCCTCGAAGGCATCGGCATCGACAAGGCCGAACTCGACGAAACGCTGTCCAGCCTCGGCGGCCGCGTCTTCCTCATGAACAACGTGCATGAGGAAGAGCCGGCGGTCTTCCAGACGCGCTGGGCGCTGTCCTATCTCCGTGGGCCGCTGACGCGGAACCAGATCCGGGTGCTGATGGCGGACCGGGAGACGTCACGGGAGGACACGCCGCCGGCCGTTGCGGCTGCGTCTCCCGAACCGGGGCCGCCGAAGGCAATCCGTTCCATCCTGCCGCCGGGCGTCACCGAGCATTTCCTGCCCGTGACGGCCGCCGAGCCCGGGGCGCGGCTCGAATACCGCCCGATGCTGCTTGCCTCCGCCGACGTCCGCTTCGCCGACCGCAAGCTCGGCATCGACCTCTGGGAGGAGCGGACCTGTCTTGCTCCGATCACCGACGGGCCGATCCCGGTCGACTGGGATCGCGCGCGGATCATGTCGGTCCCGCCTTCCGTTCTCGACAGCGATCCGGAACACGGCGCCGCCTTCGCGCCGCTGCCTGCTGTAGCCACCAAGGCTGCGACCTATAAAACCTGGCGAACCGGCTTCGCCAAATGGCTGCATCGCAACACGGTTCTCACCGCCAGGCAGATAGGCCGCGAGGTCCGCGAGGCGGTCGTGGCCCGGATCCGCGACGAGTATCAGCCCAAGGTCGACCGGGCGATGGAAAAGGTGAAGGACCTCGAGCAGCGCGTTGAGTCCGAACTCGACAACAGGCGCGCGGCGCAACTCGACACCGTCGCCTCCGTCGTCGGAGCCCTGTTCGGACGGAAGCGCAGCCGGAGCGCCGCCCGCCGCGTCGCCACCTCGAAATCGCGGATCGATCAGCGCTACGAAGACGCCAGGCAGGATCTGGATAAGGCGATCAGGGATCTCAGGAAACTGAGCCGCGAGGTCGAAGCCAGGATCGGGGAGCTCGACTTCGAGATCCGTCCGACGAAATCGAACATCGACGTCCGCCAGGTGACGCTCGTCTGGGAGCCGCATTGGCGCATGGACGCGAGTGCGGGGTCGTCGGCGCGCTAGCGTCCTTCGCTGAGCGCGAGCTTGACCGCAAAGGCGCTCATCACCCCGGCGAAGAGATAGTCGATCGCCCGCATTCCCCAATTCGATCGGCGGAGGAAGCGAGCGATCGCCGATGCCGCGAGGATCTGCGCGACACAGATCGGCGCGGCGATAACGATGAAGCCGACGCCGAGTACCAGCAGCGTTTGCGTGGGATTGGCCGCGTCGGACGCGACGAATTGCGGCAACAGCGTCACGAAGAACACGACGATCTTCGGGTTGAGGAGATTGACCAGCAGCCCCTTGACGTAGAGCGACCCCGGCGGCTCGCGCGACCCCGACGGCCTCAGCGCGAAAGCCGACCCCCGGCGGACCGCATCGACCGCGAGGTAGAGGAGATAGAGCGCCCCGACGATCTTGGCGACCGTGAACGCCGTCGCCGACGCCGCAAGCAGCGCCGACAGTCCGAGCGCCGCCAGCGTGGTGTGAACGAGAAGTCCCGTCGCGGCGCCGGCAAAGGTCACGAGCCCGGCCTGGCGTGATTGTGACAACGCTTTGCCGAGATAGAGCACCATATCGGGGCCCGGCGTCAGCGCCATCACCACCACCGTCGCGATGTAGGCGGTGAAGGCAAACGGGGTGAGCGACAGGTCGAACATCAGGTCTCGGATCCGGCATGCGGGGGGCATCGCTATAGCCGATTTCGCCGGAAATGCATCGGGGCGCGGGACGCAGTGGCGGAAAAGGATCGGACCGAGAGGTGACAAACCGGATGCCCGCTCCTATTCCCACGGCATGAGCGAGAATGCCGGCAACCGTTCCAGCGCCGCGGCGCCGGCCTCGGGCAGGTTGCGATGGCCGCTCGGTCCCGTCCGCACCTTGCTCGTGGCCACCGCAGCCCTGTCAGTGCTGTTTCTGGCTTTCCCTCACCTCGACATCTGGTTCTCGGGCCTGTTCTACGACGAGGCCACCGGCTTTGCCGCGTCGGACGTCGAGATCCTGTCCTGGCTCCGACGATTCGCGCGGACCACAATCCTCGCGATCAGCGTCGCGCTGATTGTTTCGCTTCTGGCGAAGCTGATCCTTCCGGGCCGGCGGAGCCTGATTCCGCCCCGCATATCGCTCTTTCTGGGTTCGACGCTGATCGTCGGCCCGGGAATTCTCGTCAACGCGATCCTCAAGGCCAACTGGGGTCGCCCGCGCCCGATCGCGGTGGAAGAATTCGGCGGCGATTTGCCGTATGTCGAGGTCTGGCGGATCACCGATTATTGCGACCGCAACTGCTCGTTCGTGTCGGGTGAGGCCTCGGCCGCGATCTGGCTGCTCGCTTTGGCGCTGGTCGTCCCGGCCGCGTGGCGGAACCGCGCCGCGGCGCTCATCTTCGTACTGGCGGCGATCCTTTCCTTGAACCGCGTCGCGTTCGGCGGCCATTTCATCTCCGACGTTCTTCTGTCCTGGTCGCTCACGCTCGCGATCATCGCCGTGGCGCACCACTACCTGTTTGTCCGGCCGCTGCCGGGATTCGGCGGCGCCGAGCTCGAGAGCGCGCTGACGCGCGCCGGCCGCGGTTTGCGGCGGCTGGTTGGCCTAAGCACGGAGAAGACGTAACCGAGGCGGCCGCGGCGATCTTCACGGACGGCGTTGGTTGTAGTCCGGCAGCCCTTGGCCCGCCGACGCTCTCAAAGATCCCCGTCGTTCCGGGCGAGCCCCAAAAGGCGAGACCCGGAACCTCCAAGGGCACGCGCGACGTTCCGGCTCTCGCTGCGCTCGGCCGGACCGACGATGACTTTGCATCCGCGCGCCGGCCTGCCTAGAAATCCGTTCCGGCGCCAAAGCGCCGCTCGAATGAGGGAAGAATGCTTCGCTGCGCCGGCGCAATTCTGACACTGCTGATCGTCATCGTCGCGGCGGCACCGGCGCGGGCCGCCGATCCGCCCTACATTCTCGTGGACATCGCTTCCGGCGACGTACTGGCCGAGCGCCAGTCGGGAGAGCTTTGGTATCCGGCGTCGCTCGCCAAGCTGATGACGATCTATCTCCTGTTCGACGCGCTCGCGGAAGGCCGGCTCCAGACCGATTCGCCGATCGCGATTTCCGGGCACGCGCTCGACGTGCAACCGAGCCGGATGGGGTTCCCCGCCGGCACCGTCGTCACGGTCGACAATGCGCTGAAGATGCTGATCGTCAAATCGGCCAACGACATCGCGGTCGCGGTTGCCGAAATGATGAGCGTCACGGAGGGCGCCTTCGTCGCGGAGATGAACGCGGCGGCAGCCCGCATCGGCATGACCTCGACGCGGTTCACCAATCCGCACGGCCTTCCGGGTCCCGGTCAGTACAGCACCGCACGCGATCTCGCGCTGCTGGCGCGGGCGATCTGGCTCGGCTTCCCGCAGTATCGCGACCTGTTCGGCATCGCCGAGATCCGCTACGGCATGACCGTCATGCCCGCCGGCAACAGTCTGCTCGAATTCTATCCCGGCACCACCGGCATGAAGACCGGCTACATCTGCGCCGCGGGGTACAATCTGGTCGCCACCGCATCGCGCGGCGGAAGCGAGCTTCTTGCCGTCGTCCTCGGCGCCGCCGATCCGATCGACCGCGCGGTTCTCGGCGCCGCCCTGTTCGACGCCGGCTTCGATGCACCGGGCGCCACCGGCCCGGGCCTCGCCGGCTTTCGGCCGACGTCAACCGTCAGCACGCCGGCCAATCTGCGCAGCACGATCTGTCCGTCGGGTGCCGGCAACGGCGAGGAGGATCAGGCGATCCTTCGCGATCAGCTGATTGCTGCGCTGGGGCCGCCCATCCCGATGGCGCAGCCGGTCGCCGTCTTCACCGGCGGCGCCAATCCCGACGCGCGCCTGCGGATCGCGATTCCGCATCCAAGGCCACGTCCCGCGGACGCTCCCGGCGCGTTGCCGGCGCCGGCCTTCGCCGGCGTGCCGATGCCGCGACCGCGGCCGCAACTGGCGCCGTGACGCTACCATTCGCCGCTTGCGGCCGAGATGCTAAAAAGAGCGCTTTGATGGAGCCGTGACCGCATGCGCCTGATCGACCGCATTGTCAGCGAGGCAACCTATCTCAGCGCCGCCGTGAGGATGCTGCGGCGGGTCACGCCGATCGCTCGCCGCAAGGATTTTACTTTCCCCGACGCGGTGGGTGAATGGGCGGAACGCTACGGCGATCGGATCGCCCTTGCCTCGGCGCACGAGTCCTTGAGTTTCGCCGGGCTGGACGCGCGCATGAACCGCTACGCCCGCTGGGCGCTCGCCAACGGCGTCAGGAAAGGCGATCGGGTCTGCCTGCTGATGGGGAACCGGCCGGAATACCTGGCGATCTGGGCGGGCATCGCCCGCGTCGGCGGCGTTGTCGCGCTCCTCAACACCAACCAGACCGGCAAGGCTCTCGCCTACTCGATCAACATCGTTACGCCGTCGCATGTGATCGTTGCCGACACGCTGGCCGAATCCTTCGCGACGGCAACGCCGCACCTCGAGGGAACGTTCAAGCTCTGGAGTCACGGGCCGGGAGGCAGCGGCGAACGCATCGACGAGGCCGTCGCGTCGTTGTCCGATGCGGCGATCCCGGCGCCGGAGAAACCGCGGCTGACGCTCAACGACCAGTGCATCTACATCTATACCTCCGGCACCACCGGCATGCCGAAGGCCGCCAACGTCAATCACTACCGTGTCCAGGTCGCCTCGAACGGCTTTTCCGCGGCGATGAACGCAACCGCGAAGGATCGGATGTATGTTGCGATGCCGCTTTACCATTCTTCGGCGTGCCTGGTCGGCGTCGGCAGCCTCTTGTCGGTCGGCGGCTCCGCCTTCATCGCCGAGCGCTTCTCCACTTCGCGCTTTTGGGACGAGGTCGTCGACAATCACTGCACCATATTTCAATATGTCGGCGAGCTGTGCCGCTATCTCGTCAACGCGCCGCCGCATCCGAAGGAGCGGATGCACCGCATCCGCCTGTGCACCGGCAACGGACTCCGACCCGACATTTGGCGGGAGTTCCGCTACCGCTTCAAGATTCACCACATCCTCGAATACTATGCGGCGACCGAAGGCAACGTCGCGATCTTCAATTTCGATTCGAGACTCGGATCGGTCGGGCGCATCGCCGCGCTGGCCAGGCGTCGTTTCCCCTATGAACTCGTCCGTTTCGACGTGGAGGCCGGCGAGCCGCGCCGCGACGCCGACGGCCACTGCATCCGCTGCGACGTTGACGAAGTCGGCGAGATGATCGCGGAGATCGTCGACGACCCGCTGAAGCCGGCGCAGCGCTTCGAAGGCTATGCCGACCCGGAGGCGACGCGGCGGAAGATCCTCACCAATGTGTTCAGGCCGGGCGACACCTGGTTCCGGACCGGCGACCTCCTCAGGCGCGACCGCGACGGCTACTATTATTTTGTCGACCGTGTCGGCGACACATTCCGCTGGAAGGGCGAAAACGTTGCAACGTCGGAAGTCGCCGAAGTCATCAACCTTCTGCCGGACATACGCGAGAGCGTGGTCTATGGCGTCGCGGTTGCCGGCTACGAGGGAAGGGCCGGGATGGCGGCGATCGCCGCCGAAGAGACACCAGATCTGAAGCGCCTCCGCCAGCACATTCGCGACAACCTCCCGAGCTATGCGCGGCCGCTGTTCTTCAGGCTTCGCCGCGGCATCGAAACGACGAGCACGCACAAACAGCGGCGCCTGGAGCTCGCCGGGGAAGGTTTCGATCCGTCCCGGGTCGACGATCCGCTCTACTTCGACGACCCGACCGAAGACGCGCTCGTGCCGGTCGACCGCGCCCTGTTCGACCGGATCATGTCCGGCGAGATCAGGCTCTGATCCCGGCTGCTAGCCCGCCGGCCGCGCCATCAGCAACACCCAATAGGTGCGGTAGAGGCTGTTGATGTTGAACGCCGTGGCGATGCCGATTTCCGTGATCGGTTCGGCGAGAAGATTTCGCAGGTGCTCGGGCGAAGCGATCCAGCGGCCGAACGCCTCCTCGATCGACCGGTAGCCGCCGCCGAGATTTTCTCCGGCCACGACGTAGAGATAGTCGCCCCGCCTCAAGCGCATGCGCAGCGACCCCCCGCCATCGTGGCCGATCGTTCCGCGCAGCGCCAGGAGATCGGCGAAGTCCTGCGCAATGTCGTTCAGCGCCGCGCTGACCCTGACCGGCGGCAGATCATGGTCGGCGCGCAGCGCGGTCACGATCGCGGCCGCCCTGCCGGGATCGACGAACACCGGCGCGGCGGCCGGCGGACCGGCGCCGAAATCGTTGGGGACGGGACCGGCCGTGCAGCCGGCGACGCCGACCACCAGGAGCAACAACAGGAACCCGCGCATTGTCACGACCTGGCTCGACCTTTCAGCGTGAGGCCGGCAGGCGGTCGGCATTGCCTTTTGGCTCGGGCCCGGCATCGTCCGGCGCCGGCTTCAACACCTCGCTGAGTGCGCTCGCCGTCACAACGCCCTTGAGCGCCCCCTTGGCATCGACCACCGGAACCGGAAACGCGCTGGCCAGCGCCGCCGGCAGCGCTTCGGCCAGGGTCGCGGTCGGCGCGATCGCCGGCGCCGCCTCGAGCGCCTCGGCGAGCCCGGCATGGCCGTCGTCCTGCTCGAGGGAACGGAGCTTGGCCTCCGTCACCACGCCGCGATAGCCGCCGCCGGTGACCAGATAGCCGTAATGCGACCCGGCCCGCTGCATCTCCGCCAGCGCTTTTTCCAGCGTCTCGTTCGAGAGCCGGAGCGGCGGCGGCTGCATCACCGTTGCCACGGTAAGCACGCGCGAGCGGTTGACGTCCTTGACGAAGGCCCGGACGTAGTCGTCCGCCGGGTGCAGCAGAATCTCGGCGGGCGCACCAACCTGCACGACCTCGCCGTCGCGGAGAATCGCAATCCTGTCGCCGAGGCGGAGCGCTTCGTCGAGATCGTGCGTGATGAACACGATCGTCTTGTTGAGGCGCGACTGCAGGGCCATCAGGAGGTCCTGCATCTGGCTGCGGATCAGCGGATCGAGCGCCGAGAACGCTTCGTCCATCAGGAGGATGTCGTGGTCGACGCAGAGCGCCCGCGCCAGCCCGACACGCTGCTTCATGCCGCCCGAAAGCTGCGAGGGATATTGGCGCTCGTAACCGGCGAGACCGACGGCTTCGATCCACTCGCGCGCCCTCGCCTCGCGTTCCGCGCGCGGCGCGCCCATCAGCTCGAGTCCGTAGGCAATGTTCTCCAGCACGGTGCGATGCTGCAGCAGCGCGAAATGCTGGAACACCATCGCCAGCCGCTCCCGCCGGAAGCGGATCAGTTCCGCGATCGGCAGCGCGGTGACATCGACGCCGTCGATAACGACGCTGCCGATAGTCGGATCGATCAGCCGGTTGATGTGGCGGATCAAGGTGGATTTGCCCGACCCCGACAGACCCATCACCACGAAGATCTGCCCCTCCTCGATCGTCAGCGTGACATCGCGGAGGGCGAGCGTCTGCCCGGTTTCCGCGAGCAGCTGCTCCCGGCTTGCGCCGGTACCGAGCCGCGCCAGCACGCGCTCCGGGTGACGCCCGAAGATCTTGGTGATGCCGCGGAGCTCGATCTTCGCCAAGCGCCTAGGCCCCGGCGGTGCGGTAGGGTTGCAGGCGTCTCCCGGCCGACTGGGTGATGCGGTCGAACACGATCGCGAGGATGACGATCCCGAGACCGCCGACCAGGCCGAGGCCGGCGTCGCTCCGGTTGAGGCCGAGATTGACGATCTCGCCGAGGCCGCTGGCACCGACCAGCGAGGCGATCACCACCATCGAGAGGGCCGCCATCGTCGTCTGGTTGATCCCCTGCAAGATCGTCGGCAGCGCCAGCGGCAGCTGGACGCCGCGCAGCGTCTGCCAGCGCGTCGCGCCGAACGCGCGCGCGGCTTCCGTCACCTCGCGGCTGACCTCGCGGATCCCGAGGTCGGTAAGTCGGACGAGCGGCGGCGTCGCATACACCACCGCGGCCATGATCGCCGGCAGCTTGCCGAGGCCGAACAGCATCAGGAACGGGATCAGATAGACGAAGGGCGGGATGGTCTGCATCACGTCGAGGATCGGCATCAGCACCGTCTTGAAGCGGTTGCTGCGCGCGCTGAGGACGCCGACCGGAATGGCGATGATCACCGAGAAGAGGACCGCGATCACCATGATGGAGACGGTTTCCATCGCCTCCTCCCAGTAGCCGAGCATGCCGAGAAGGTAGGTTGTCCCGGTGACCGCCGCGGTCAGCCAGATTCGCCGGCTCGCCGCATAGGTGATGGCGGCGATAGCGACGAGGATGATCCACGGCGCCGGTTCGGTGAGGAGGTCCTCCACGAACAGGAGCGGCTGCAGGATCGCCTGCCTGATCCCGTCGGTCAGCCAGCCGAAATTGATCACCACCCAGTCGAACGCGTCATTGGTCGACGAGATGATCTGCCGGCCCACATTCGGAAAGTCGGAGGCATCCTGGGGGAAGAAC
>CAYOBK010000050.1:0-2659 GCA_964402275.1 uncultured Bauldia sp. | reverse complement strand
AAGGTCGCGTGCCACGGCCATGCCGAGTCCCGCCGAGATCGAGGTCGAGGAATGTCCGGCGCCGAACGGGTCATATTCGCTTTCCGCCCGGCGGGTGAATCCGGATAGGCCGTCGGGCTGCCGCAGGGTTCGTATCCGGTTCCGGCGTCCGGTCAGCATCTTGTGCGGATAGGTCTGATGGCCGACGTCCCAGATCAGCCGGTCGCGCGGCGTGTCGAAGACATAGTGCAGCGCGACGGTTAGCTCGATCACGCCGAGGCCGGCGCCAAGATGCCCCCCGGTGATCGACACCGCGTCGATGGTTTCGGCGCGGAGCTCGCGGGCGAGCTCGGGCAGATCGCCTTCCCGGAGGCGGCGGAGATCCGCCGGCGTTTCGATAGTGTCGAGCAGCGGGGTGTCGGGTCGAGGAGTCACGGCGCGTTCAATTCCGGTCGCCGCCCCCTGGGCGGCGAAGTCGGCGCAAACAAGGCCGGGATGGTGCTGATCACGGGTCGGGAATGTCGCTATTCGTCGAGCGGCTCGGTGCCGATCGGCCTGTTGTTGCCGCCAAGGCGTATCTTCTCAACGCGCATTTCTGCCTCTTTGAGCAACCGCTCGCAACGCTGTTTCAGGGCCTCGCCGCGTTCGTAGATCGAAATCGACTCGGCGAGCGGGACGTCTCCCCGTTCGAGACGGTCGACGATCTGTTCGAGTTCGGCCAACGCGGTTTCGAACGTCATCCCGTCGATCGGAGCGGCTTCGGGCAAACTAGGTTCCTCCGGGACTGGCTGCGAGCGATAATGCGCCCTAAGGCTAACGCATCAAAGCAGCGACGTGGGCGGCTGTGGATTCCGTCAATCCGTCAATATCATAACCGCCTTCAAGGAGGCTAATCAGCCTTCCGCCGCAGCAACGGTCCGCAAGCTCCAGCAAGCGTTCCGTGGCCCAGGCGAAGTCGGACTGATCGAGGTCGAGCCCGCCCAGCGGATCGAGCCGATGGGCGTCGAACCCGGCCGAAACCACCACAAGGTCGGGCGAGAAAAGCTCGACCGCCGGCAGGATCCTGTCGCGGAAGGCGGCGCGGAAGGCGTCGCTCCCGCAGCCGCCGGGGAGCGGGACGTTGACGACGTTGCCGGCCCCGGTTTCCTCGGCGGATCCGGTCCAGGGATAGAACGGCGATTGATGGGTCGAGGCATATAGCACGGTCGGATCGGACCAGAAGATGTCCTGCGTGCCGTTGCCGTGATGGACGTCCCAATCGACGATGGCCACGCGTTCGGCGCCGTGCCGTCTTTGCGCCTGCCGCGCCGCGATCGCCGCATTGTTGAAGATGCAGAACCCCATGGCATGCGCCTGGCTGGCATGATGGCCCGGAGGCCGGACCGGGCAAAACGCATTGTCGGCTGTTCCGGCGAACACCGCGTCGACTGCATTGCACGCAGCGCCGGCGGCGCAGAGCGCCGCATCGAGGCTGTGGGGCCCGAGAAACGTGTCCGGATCGAGGGGCACCACGCCGCGTTCCGGTACCGCCTCCCTGATCTGATCGAAATAGGACTCCTCGTGGACGAACAGGATCTGGTCGGTCGTCGCTGCCGTGACCGGGCCGCGAGCAAGGTCGGCGAAGGGCTGCTCGGCCAATCGCCGTCCGATGGCCAGCACGCGCTCGGGACGCTCCGGGTGGCCGGACGGAACCTCATGCGCGGCAAATGCCGGGTGCTCGAAGAGCATCGTGGTCACGCTCCGGACCTTGCCCGGCCGACAAGCAGCCGCTCGCGGAGGGCCGCTGACGCGTGCGGCGACCGTTGCAGCGCGGCGAAGCTCGACGCCTCGGACGTGATGCGGGTGACCACTTCGCGCCGGTCGCCGACGAGGAGGCGCTTGGCGAGCCGGACGGCTTCCGGGGGGCGCCCGGCGAGCCGCGCCGCGAGTTCGAAGGCGGCTTCTTCGACCGACTCGGCGGCGACGATGCGGTTGACGAGTCCGATTTCTTTGGCGCGCGCCGTGTCGAGGGTCTCGCCCATGACCAGCAGCTCGAACGCGACGTGATGTCCGATCATCCTTGGCGCCAGCAGGCTGGCGGCGGCGTCGAGCGGCAGACCCGCGACGACATGATCGACGCCGAACATCGACCATTCGCTGGCGAGCACATAGTCGCAAAGGAAGAGGAGTGTGGTGCCGATCCCCATCGCGGGGCCGTCGACGGCGGCGATCAGCGGCTTGTCGAGCGTGGCGATCGTCTTCATGAAACGGAGCGCGCTTGGCGTCACCGAGCCGGTCGAGACATACTCCTCGAGTTCCCGTTCGTCGGCGCCTTGCGTGAACATTCCGGGCGACCCGGCAATCACGATTGCGCGCACCTGGCTGTCGCCTTCGCCGAGCACCAGCGCATCGGAGACGGCGTCATACATTTCGCCGGTCATGGCATTCATGTGGTCGGGCCGGTCGAGTCGGATGATCTCGACCGCTTCCCTGGTTTCCACCTTGACCAGATCGGTTGACATCGACGGACGGCGGCCCCTTGCTCGCAGCGTGGACCTTTGAGCGAGAATGGGGCGCCACGCAAGCAGCATCCGGAATCGTCGAGGGACAACCGGACGGGCGCCGAAGAGGACCGCTTTTGACCAAGCGCTTTCATGTGAGCCGGGATTTCCGGGCGGCAATCGATGCGGCCTCGGCGGCG
>CAYOBK010000049.1:0-9388 GCA_964402275.1 uncultured Bauldia sp. | reverse complement strand
GGCATGCGCGGAATGTGCGACAGGTTGCGCCAGACGATGACGCGGATTTCGTCGAGAATTTTGGAGAGCCCGCTCGGCCGGCGAACGGGAAGCGGCTCTGCCGCGGCAACCGTGCTCATGCTGTCTGCCTCTCATTCTGCGGTTGGCTGGCCTGGGCATGGCCCGTCAGCTCGAAGAAGACGTCGTCCATGCTCGCTTTGGCGATGTTGATCTGATCGAGCGTGGCGCCGGCGGCGGCCAGGCCCCTGACGATGTCGGCCGTGCTTTCGATATCGCGCAGCGATGCGACCAGCTCGCGGCCGCGGAGCTGCGGCTCGCTGGCGGCGAAGGGCGCGATCGCGGCGCGGGCGGCACCCTCCGCCAGCGAGTCGCCGAGGTGGACCACCAGCGTTGCATTGGAGACCCGTGCCTTCAGCTGCGCCGGCGTGCCGTCGGCGATCACCTTGCCGTGGTCGACCACCGCGATCCGCTCGCAGAACCGGTCGGCTTCCTCGAGATACTGTGTCGTCAGCAGCACCGTGGTGCCGCCTTTGGTCATCGTCGAGATCACATCCCAGGTGGCCGCCCTGCCGTTCGGGTCGAGGCCCGTGGTCGGCTCGTCGAGGAACAGGATCGGCGGCGACACCACCAGGCTGGCGGCAAGGTCGAGCCGGCGGCGCATGCCGCCGGAATAGGTCTTCACCGATTTCGTGCCGGGCTCCATGAGATCGAACCGTTCCAGCAGCTCGTCTGCGCGGCGCTTCGCAGCCGCCGACGACATGCCGTGCAGCCGCCCGATCATGATGAGGTTCTGGCGTCCGGACAGAATCTCGTCGACGCTGGCATACTGCCCGACAAGGCCGATGGCGCTCCTGACGGCGGTCGCCTCGGTCAGGACATCATATCCGGCGACCGTGGCTTGGCCGCTGTCCGGTTTGAGCAAAGTCGTCAGGATGCGGACGACCGTGGTCTTGCCGGCGCCGTTCGGGCCGAGCAGACCGAAGACCGACCCCCTCGGGATGCTGAGGCTTATTCCGGCGGCCGCTTTGGTCTCGCCGAAACTCTTGTGCAAATCGATCGCTTCGACGGCGAGGTCGCTACGGCCGCCTGATCGGCCAGACATGTCAAGCATTTGACCGCCTCTCTCGGTAAGGTCCTGATTTGGGTGGGATCGTTTCGGGCCGGCGCTGGGTCTGGCCGGCGGATGGCAACGCGCGGTTTGATATCGGCCTTGGCGGCGTTGAAAAAAAGGGGGGCCGGGCAAAAAAAGTCGCCCGCTGCGGGGACCCGTTGCAGCCGCGCAACTTGCCCCGCCGCGGCCCCCACGCTAAGCGCCCCTTCGTGCACGGAATTGTCTTCAAAACCGCCCTGATCGGCCACCTCGGCACCGCCGCGCAATGGACCGCCTGGCGGTTCCGCTGCCCGGTCCGGATGCCGGACGGGGCGCCCCGGTTCCGATGACCTACGTCGCGGTCTGGCGAATGCCGGAGCGGGACGCGGTGCGGCTGACCGATGCCCTCGCCGACCGCCTCGCGGCGACCGCGGACATGACCCGCTCGCGTCGCATCGAGGACTGGATCGTCACCGCCTATTTCGATGCGCGGCCCGACCCGAGGCTCCTCGATGACATCTGCCGGGCTGCGACCGGGCGCAAGGCAGCGTCGGTCCGGGTCTCGGCACTCGGCGAACGGGACTGGGTGGCGAAGAGTCTGGCCGGCCTCGGACCGGTCGTTGCCGGCCGCTACTTCGTCCACGGCCGCCATGATCGCGATCGCCGCCCCGCCAACGCGGTCGCCATCGAGATCGAGGCGGCGACCGCCTTCGGCACCGGCCATCATGGCACCACCGCCGGCTGCCTCGCCGCCCTGTCCGAGCTGGCTAAAACCCGCCGCATCCGCTCGGCGCTCGACGTCGGCACAGGCTCCGGCATCCTCGCGATCGCCGCCGCCAGGACCTGGCGCGTGCCCGTCATCGCAACGGACATCGATCCCGCCGCAATCCCCGTCGCCACCGCCAACGCGCGGCTCAACGGCGTCGCGCGCTACGTCACGGCCGTTGCGGCCGGCGGCGTCCGCCACCCGGCAATCGGCCGCGCCGCGCGCTTCGATCTCGTTACCGCCAACATCCTCGCCCTCCCGCTCGTGAAGCTCGCGCCGGCTATCGCGGCGCATCTGGCGCCCGGAGGCGCCGCGATCCTCTCCGGCCTTCTGCCGCAGCAGCGACGGCAGGTCGCGGCGGCCTATCGTGCGCGCGGGTTGGTGCTGAAACGGGCGAGGGTGCGCGATGGATGGCTGACGCTGGTGTTCGAGCGCCCGCCATTTGCCGGCCGGATGGCGGCGGCCTAAAGACAGCGGCGATGTTCCAGCGCTTCGATTCCCGCGCCGCCCACGGCAAGAGCGCCGAGCGCCTTGCCGCGCTCCGTGCGCATATGCGGCAGGCCAACCTCGACGGCTACCTCGTGCCGCACGCCGACGAGCATCAGAGCGAGTATCTGCCGCCCTCGGCCGAGCGCCTTGCCTGGCTCACCGGCTTTACCGGCTCGGCCGGCGCGGCGGCCGTTCTCGCCGGCGAGGCGGCGCTGTTCGTCGACGGCCGCTACACCCTCCAGGCGTCGGCCGAAACCGATGCGGCGCTTTTCCAGATCGTGGATCTGGCCGAGACGCCGCCGTCGAAATGGCTCGCGCAAAAGATCGAGGCCGGTGACCGGATCGGCTACGACCCGATGCTGTTCACCGTCGCCGAGGTGAAACGCCTCGACGAGCGCTGCCGGACGGCGGGCGGCGAGCTCGTGCCGGTCTCCGGGAATCTGATCGACGCCATCTGGGTGGATCGGCCCGCGGCGCCGGCCGCGCCGGTCGAGCTTCACCCGATCGAATATGCCGGCCGGTCGGCGGCGGAGAAGATCGCCGAGATCGCCGGCGAAATCGCCAAGGCGAAGGTTGACGCCGCCCTCCTCGCCCATCCCGATTCCGTGGCGTGGACATTCAACATCCGCGGCCGCGACGTCGCCCATAATCCGGCACCGCTCGCTTTCGCTATCCTTCGCGCCGACGGCCATCCGACGCTTTACGTCGACGCGCGAAAGCTCAGCAACGCCGTTCGCGACAGCCTCTCCGATCTCGCCGAGATCGCCGAACCGTCGCGCCTCGCCGCCGATCTCGCCGACATCGCAAGGAGCGGCGCGCGGCTCCTGATCGACCGGCAATCTTCGGCCCGATTCGCGCAGATCGTCACCGAGGCCGGCGGCAAGCCGGTTGAAGGCACCGAGCCGGTGGCCCTGCTGAAAGCGCGGAAGAACGCGGTCGAGCTCGAAGGCGCGCGCCGCGCGCATCGTCGCGACGGCGTCGCCATGGCGCGGTTTCTCGCCTGGCTCGACCGCGAAGCGCCGAAAGGCGGGCTCGACGAGATCGGCGCGGTGGAACGCCTGGAGCGGTTCCGCGCCGAGGCCGCGGCCGAAGACGGCGTCGAATTGGCCGACGTCTCGTTTGATACCATCGCCGGCGCCGGGCCCAACGGGGCGATCGTCCATTACCGCGTGACGCGCGCAAGCAACCGGAAGCTCGACCGGAACTCGCTGTTCCTCGTCGATTCCGGCGCGCAATATCGCGACGGCACCACCGACATCACACGTACGATTGCGATCGGCATGCCGAGCGGCGAGATGCGGCGGCGCTTCACGCTGGTTCTGAAGGGACACACTGCCGTCGCCGCCGCGCGCTTTCCCGCCGGCACCACCGGCGCCCAGCTCGACGGCTTTGCGCGGAGGGCGCTGTGGCAGGCCGGCCTCGACTACGATCACGGCACCGGCCACGGCGTCGGCTCTTTCCTGTCGGTGCACGAAGGCCCGGCGCGGATCTCGAAAACCGGCGGTGTTGCGCTCGAAGCCGGCATGATCTTGTCCAACGAGCCCGGCTACTACAAGGCCGGCGGCTACGGCATCCGCATCGAGAATCTTGTCGTCGTCACCGGGCCCACCCCGATAACCGATGGCGAGCGTCCGATGCACGGCTTCGAGACGCTGACGCTGGCGCCGATCGACCGCCGGCTGATCGACGCGTCCTTGCTCACCGACACCGAGCGGGAATGGATCGACGCCTATCACGCCCGCGTAAGCCACACGCTGGCGCCGAAGCTTTCCGGCGACGACCGCGACTGGCTCGAGGCGGCGACGCGGGCGCTGTAGTTCGCTCGGACTCAACCCGTTCGTCCCCGCGAAGGCGGGGACCCAGAGCCGCATGATCACGTCGTTGCGGGCGAAGCCAGTGCCAGCCCCTCCCTACCCCTCCCCGCATGCGGGGAGGGAGTCGCGCGTCAGCGCGACGGGAGGGGGTAATATTGCTTTCATTCCCGCATGCGCGGGAATGGGCGGGGAATGGTTTCGCGCGGGACCTACCCCCCCACCAGCTTGAACCAGGAATCCTCGTCCATCACCGCGACGCCGAACGCCTCCGCCTGTTTCAGCTTCGAGCCGGCGCCCGGGCCGGCAACGAGGATGTCGGTCTTCTTCGAGACCGAGCCGGAGACCCTGGCGCCGAGCCGCTCGGCCATCGCCTTCGCCTCCTCACGCGTCATCCGCTCGAGCGTGCCGGTGAACACCACCGTCTTGCCGGCGACCGGCGAGCCGGACGTCACGACGCCGGGATCGGCGACCGGCCTGATCTCGGCGAGGAGCGCCTTCAATGCCTCGCGATTGTGTTCCTCGGCGAAGAACTCGACCACCGCCGCTGCCACCACTTCGCCGATGCCGTCGATCGCATTGAGGTCACGCCAGGCGTCGCTCTCGCGATCCGCCGCCTCGCGCATCGCCTTATCGAAGCTCGCCCAGTCGCCGTAGCTCCGCGCCAGCAGCTTCGCCGTCGTCTCGCCGACATGACGGATGCCGAGCGCATAGATCAGCCGGTGGAGCGCGATCTCGCGCCGTGCCTCGATGGCCTTGACGAGGTTGGCGACCGATTGCTCGCCATAGCCTTCGCGCTCGAGAAGCTCGGCCGAGCGCTTTCTGAGGCGAAAGATGTCGGCCGGCGTCCTGATCAGCCCTTCCTCGTGGAATGCCTCGATCTGCTTGTCGCCGAGACCTTCGATGTCGAAGGCGAGGCGCGACGCGAAATGCTTCAGTCTCTCCACCGCCTGCGCCGGGCAGATCAGCGCCCCGGTGCAGCGCCTGACCGCATCGAGCCGCCCGGTCTCGGGATGCGGCTCGCGCACCGCGTGGCTGCCGCAGATCGGACATTTGTCGGGGAATCTGTACGGCTTTGCGCTCGGCGGCCGCGCCGAAAGATCGACGTCGACGATCTGCGGGATGACGTCGCCCGCGCGCTGCACCGTCACCGTGTCGCCGATGCGGATGTCCTTGCCGTTCCTGATCGGCGCACCGTCGGAGCCGATCGCTCTGATGTAGTCTTCGTTATGGAGCGTCGCGTTCTGTACCACCACGCCGCCGACCGTCACCGGTTCGAGCCGCGCCACCGGCGTCAGCGCGCCCGTGCGGCCGACCTGGATGTCGATGCCTTTCAGCACGGTCTGCACCTGCTCGGCCGGGAATTTGTGCGCGATCGCCCAGCGCGGGCTCCGCGACACGAAGCCGAGCCGCTCCTGGAGGTCGAGCCGGTCGACCTTGTAGACGACGCCGTCGATATCGTAGGCAAGCTTGGCGCGATCCGTCGCCACGCCGCGATAGAAGGCGAGCGCCTCGTCGATCGTCCGGCAGTGCCGGGTCCGTTTCTGCACCGGCAGCTTCCACCCGGCGAAGGCTTCCAGCATGCCGCTCTGCGTGTCCGCCGGCAGCGCCGACATCTCGCCCCAGGCGTAGGCAAAGAACCGAAGCGGACGCGACGCCGTCACCGCCGGATCGATCTGGCGGAGCGAGCCGGCGGCGAAGTTCCGCGGATTGGCGTAGGTGCGCTGCCCGGCCTCGGCGAAACCGCGGTTGAGTTCGGCGAAATCTGCCTTGTTGAGGAACACCTCGCCGCGGATCTCGACGATCGCCGGCGCATCCTTGGGCAGCTTCCCCGGAATGTCGGCAAGCGTCCGCGCATTGGCGGTGACGTTCTCGCCTTCATAGCCGTCGCCGCGCGTCGCCGCGCTCACCAGCGCGCGATCCTCGTAGCGGAGCGCCAGCGACAGCCCGTCGATCTTCGGCTCTGCGACGACGTCGACCGCCGCGCTCTCGTCGAGGCGGAGGAAGCGGCGGATGCGTTTCAGGAACTCGACCACCTCCTCCTCGGCGAAGGCATTGTCGAGCGACAGCATCGGCACCTTGTGGACCACCTTGGCGAAGCCCGATGCCGGCGTGGCGCCGACGCGTCGACTCGGCGAGTCGGATCGGACAAGCTTTGGAAACCGCGCCTCGATCGCCTGATTGCGAACGCGCAGTTCGTCGTATTCGGCGTCGGAGACGGTCGGGGCATCGAGCTGGTAGTAGCGCCTGTCATGCGCCGCGATCTCGGCGGCGAGCCGCGTCAGCTCGGCCTTCGCCTCGTCCGGCGTCAGCGCCTCGACCGTTTTTTGAGTTAGCGTCTTGGATCGCGCAGCCATCGGGACACTGCCGTCAGAATATCGTCATCACCGGGCTTGACCCGGTGATCCATGGGGCCAACTCGTCGGCAAGGACATTCGTCTTCGACAAGACCCTTCTCCCCCCTTGTGGGGGAGAATGTCTCGTTCCGATTTGCGTCGCAAATCGATGGCGAGACAAGAGGGGGTAGGCGGCCAAGTCGAACGCCCCTCCCACGGCTCGCGGCCCATCACACCGCCGAGGACTCGATCGCACGGCGGATGCGCCCCTGACGCGACAGGACGATGCTGACCACGAACAGGAGCGCGGCGAGAATATAGGGTGCCCCGGCAAAGATCACCGGCGTCGACGGCCCGACGAAATAGCCGAAGAGGCCGGCGGCGATCGGCGGACCGATGATCCCGGTCGCCGTCATCAGGCTGGTGATCGCCCCCTGCAGGATCCCCTGCTCGTTGGCGCCGACCGTGCGGCTAGCCATCGCCCGAGCCGCCGGGCCGACGACGCCCCAGCCGATGATGTAGAACGTGATCGCGGCGTAGGCCATCCATGGCTCGGTGGCGAATGCCAGCGCCACCATGCAGAGGCCGCCGACGACGAGGCCGCCGCGCAGCAACCGTGCCTCGCCGAGCCACGGCACGAGTATCCGCACGAGAACGCCTTCGGTGAAGGCGATGAGAAGGCCGACGGCGGCGAGCGAGATGCCCACCTCTGCCGGTCCCCAGCCGAAGCGGAAATCCGTGAACAGCACCCAGGTGCTCTCGAGCGCCCGTTCGGCGAGCTGCGTGAACGCGAACACCGCCATCAGCGCGACGACCGCGGCGTAGCGGCTGATCATCACGAACGCGCCGATCGGGTTGGCGTCCCGCCAACGGAACCGGCGCCGGTTTTCCGGGCGGAGGGACTCCGGCAGGAAACGCCAGGCAAGCAGCAAATTGGCGGCGCAGAGAACGGCCGCAGCATAGAACGGCACGCGGAGGCCGATCTCGCCGAGCGAGCCGCCAAGCACCGGCCCGATGATGAACCCGACGCCGAACGCGACGCCGATCAGGCCGAAGCTCTGCGCGCGCTTCTCCGGCGGCGTTATGTCGGCGATGTAGGCCGAGGCGGCGCTGACCGAGGCGCCCATCATGCCGCCGCCGGCCCGGACGATCGCGATCCACGCCAGCGTCGGCGCGAGGCCGAGCAGGAGGTAATGGATGCCCAGGCCGGCGAGCGCGAACAGGATGACCGGCCGCCTTCCGAACCGGTCGGACAGTGCGCCGAGCAGCGGCCCGAACAGGAACTGCATCCCCGCATAAAGCGACACGATCAGGCCGTAGCTGATCGAGCCGGAGCTGATATCGCCGGCGAGTTCCTCGATCAGTTGCGGCAGCACCGGCATCAACAGGCCGACGCCGATGATGTTGATGGTCAGCGTTACGAGGAGAACAGGGACGCTGGCCCGCGACGCGGGCGTCATGACACCGCTTGCGCCGCCCGTTCGAGTGCGCCGGCGAGGAGACGGTCCGCGGCCGCCCGCGCTTCGTCCGTGACCACGCGTCCGGCCAGCATCCGCGCGATCTCTTCGCGGCGGCGCGCTTCGTCGAGCCGGCTGACGGACGTCACCATCCGGTTCTCGGCCGGGTGCTGGTCCTTCGCCACGGACCAGTGATGCGCCGCCCGCGCCGCCACCTGCGGCGCATGGGTCACCGCCAGCACTTGGACGGCGTCGGCAAGCCGGGACAGACGGACGCCGATGGCGTCGGAAACCGCGCCGCCCACCGCCGTGTCGATTTCGTCGAAGATCAGCGTCGGCGCCGATCCGCGGTCGGCGAGCGCCACCTTGATCGCCAGCAGGAACCGCGACAGTTCGCCCCCCGAAGCGACCTTGGCGAGCGGACCCGGCCGCGAGCCCGGATTGGTGCGCACGACAAAGGCAATCTGATCGATGCCGGCTTCCGCGGGCTGGTCGGGATCGCTGTCGATCGCAACCGAGAAGCTGGCGCGCTCGAGTTTCAGCGCAGGCAACTCCGCCGCCACCGCCGATTCCAGTTCGGCGCCCGCCTTGCGCCGCGCGGCGCTGAGAGCGGCCGCGGCCTTCCGGTATTGCTCCCGCGCCACCTTCGCCGCTCCGGCAAGCTCCTCGACCCTGGCCTCCCCGACCTCGAGCGCCTCCAGGTCGTCGGCGATCCGCGCCGCCAGCTCGGGCAGAAGGTCGACCGGCGCGTCGAATTTGCGCGACGCACCCCGAAGCGCGAACAGGCGCTGCTCGACCGTCTCCAGTTCCTTCGGGTCGAACGCCGCCTCCTCCCGCGCATGCTCGAGCGCAACGCCCGCCTCGTCGAGCGCCGTCAGCGCCCGATCGATCGCTTCGATCGCCGGATTGACGAGATCGGCGGCAACGTCGCGGCGCCGCTCCAGCCGTCGCGCGACGCTCGCCAGGACCGGCACCGGCGATGCCCCGCCGGCGACGGTCTCCAGCGCGTCGGTCACGTCCTCCGCGATCTTCTCGGCCCGCATCATCCGATGCCGCTTGTCGGAAAGCTCGGTCTCCTCGTCCGCCCTCGGCGCCAGCGCCGTCAGTTCGTCGAGCGCTGCGCGGAGATAATCGGCCTCGGCGCGCGCCGCCTCGATGCGGCGCCGTTGTTCTTCGACGGCCGCCTCGGCGTGCCGCCAGGATGCGAACAGCACTGCAACCGACGCGACATGTTCCCCGAGACCGCCAAACGCGTCCAGCAATCGGCGATGCGCCGCGCCGTCGAGCAACGCGCGGTCGTCATGCTGGCCGTGCACCTCGATCAGCGTTGCGCCGACGTCGCGCAGCAGCGACACGCTGACCGGCTGATCGTTGATGAAGGCGCGGCTTCGGCCGTCGCGTCCCTGGGCGCGGCGGAGGATCATCTCGCCGTCGGCCGT
>CAYOBK010000048.1:0-1627 GCA_964402275.1 uncultured Bauldia sp. | reverse complement strand
GGGCCGCGACAGACCGTGCCGGATCGGCGGGGATAAAAGTCGTCGTCGACCGTTGTCCGTCGATCGAATATCCGCGGCTGTTCCGCCGGGTGCCGAAGTCGGCCGGGCCGTAGGCGAGGCTAACGGCGGATTTTTCCGCCTTTGTGGTTGCTGTCGGGGCTCTGCTTTTCCGCCGGATCGAGGCTTAGCCGGGGTCGCCCCGGAGGCGCCACATTGGCCGTCCAGAGCGGTTTCTTGTTGGTCCCGGGCGATTAGTGTTTCATTGACTCCGAGGAAGCACCCTAATGCGGTTGCGGCCGGACCGGCCGCGCTGGGTCACAGGGTCCAGGAATGAGCGAGTTCCATCGCATCCGCCGGCTGCCGCCATACGTCTTCGAGGAGGTGAACCGGCTGAAATCGAGCGCCCGCGCCGGCGGCGCCGACATCATCGATCTCGGCATGGGCAATCCCGACCAGCCGACGCCGCCGCATATTGTCGAGAAGCTGATCGAGACCGCGCGGAAGCCCGACACGCATGGCTACTCGGCCTCCCGCGGCATCAAGGGCCTCCGCCGCGCGCAGGCGGCCTATTACGACCGCCGCTTCGGCGTGAAGCTCGATCCGGAGACGCAGGTGGTCGTCACCCTTGGTTCCAAGGAGGGCTTCGCCAATTTCGCGCAGGCGATCACCGCGCCGGGGGACATCGTGCTCTGCCCGAATCCCTCCTATCCGATCCACGCCTTCGGATTTCTCATGGCCGGCGGTACGATCCGCTTCCTGCCGGCGACGCCGGACGAAGATTACTTCCGGGCGCTCGAACGCGCCGTTGTCCATTCGATCCCGAAGCCGATCGCCGTCGTCGTCTGCTATCCGGCGAACCCGACCGCGAACGTCGCCGAGCTCGACTTCTATCGCGATCTGATCTCGTTCGCGCGCAAGCACGAGCTGATCGTCCTGTCGGATCTCGCCTACGCCGAGATCTATTTCGACGATCCGCCGCCCTCGGTGTTGCAGGTGCCCGGCGCCTTCGACATCGCGGTCGAATTCACCTCGATGTCGAAGACCTTCTCGATGGCCGGCTGGCGCATCGGCTTCGCCGTCGGCAATGAGCGCCTGATCGGCGCGCTGACCCGGGTGAAGTCCTACCTCGATTATGGCGCCTTCACGCCGATCCAGGTGGCCGCCGCGGCCGCGCTCAACGGGCCGCAGGACTGTATCGCCGAGAACCGGGCGGTCTATCGCGGCCGGCGCGACGCCCTGGTTGAAAGCTTCGGCCGCGCGGGGTGGGAGATTCCGGTACCACCGGCCTCGATGTTCGCCTGGGCGCCGGTTCCGGGGCAATTCCGTCAGCTTGGATCGGTGGAATTCGCCAAATTGCTTATCGAGAAGGCGGACCTCGCGGTCGCTCCCGGCATCGGCTTCGGCGAGCATGGCGACGGCTTCGTCCGCATCGCCCTCGTCGAGAACGAGCAGCGGATTCGCCAGGCTGGCCGTAACATCCGGCGCTTCCTTGAAACGGCGGGCAAGACGTTGCACAACGTCGTCCCCATTTCCCAGGCACCGATGACTCAGGCCGGCGGCCGCCGCTGAGGCGTCTGCGCCCGCCCGAGGCATCGCCAATGTCGGAAGTCCTGCGGCTCGGCGTCGC
>CAYOBK010000047.1:0-4084 GCA_964402275.1 uncultured Bauldia sp. | reverse complement strand
ACCTCCACATGATCGCGGTTCTGGTGATCGTGACGCCGGTCTATTTCTTCCTGCCGCAGCGCGCCTGCATGGCGGTGGTGAGTTCCTGGGCGCGGCGGACTTTATGGCTCCTCCGCGTCGTCGGCGGCGTCAGGACCGAGTTCCGCGGGCTCGAGAATCTGCCGAAGGACGGCAACTACATTCTCGCCGCGAAGCACCAATCGCAGTTCGAGACCTTCGCGCTCCTCACCGTGGTGCCGAACCCCGGCTACATCATCAAGCGGCAGCTCCTCTACGTGCCAGTCTGGGGCTGGTGGGCGTGGAAGGCCGAGATGATCTACGTCACCCGAGGCGGACGCTCGTCGGCGCTGAAGGAGATCGTCGACGGCGGACGGCGGGTGCTCGCGCGGGGGCGCCCGGTGTTCATCCACCCGGAGGGGACGCGGCGTCCGCCGGGCGCTGCGCCCGACTACAAATACGGCGTCGTCCAGCTCTACAAGGAACTCGGCGTGCCGGTGGTGGCGTCTGCGATCAATTCCGGCCTCTACTGGCCGCGCCGGCGCTTCATGCGCTTTCCCGGGACGATCGTCGTCTCGTTCCTGCCGCCGGTCGCGCCGGGCCTGACACCGCGGGCGTTTCTCGACCGGCTGGTCAAGGTCACCGAGGACGAGTGCGACAAGCTGCTGGTCGAGGCCGATGCGGCGACCCCGCGGCCGCCTTTCGGGCCGGAAGCGGAGGCGAGGCTGGCCGCGTTGAAGGCGCGGGTGGGGAAATAGCACTTGCCTTCCGTACCCTCTTTGTTCTACACCTGTTCTCATGATTCCCTGGCGGCAATTCTCCCTCCGCGACGGTGGCGCGCCGAAATCGGCCGAGGCCGGCGGTTTCGGCGCGCGCTTCCGCTTCTGGATCGGCGCCTCCGGGCGGCGCTACCTCTTCACGGCGGTGGCGGCTGAAGGGCTCGCCGATTTTGCCGACGCGGTCATCGTGGTCGCGCGCGGCAACGCCGCCCGCGGCTATGCCGGCGTCGACATTGCCGACCTCGGGACGCCGGGTGAGGCGAGCGCCGCCCGCATCTCGCGGCGGGTTGCGTCCGACCCCGGCCTCACCGCCTTCGTCCATTTGCTGGCGGCAGACGCGGCAAAGCGCGGCGACATCGCCGCCGACCTCATCGGCGCGACGGCGCTCGCGGCCTGAGCCGGTTCACCGGAGCCTCGACGCGATCCACTCCAGCGCCGGGTCGTCGATCCCGAGCGCCTTCAAATGGTTGGCGGTGTTGACGACGTAGTCGCGGTTCGCCCCGGAATGGCCGTTGGCGACGCGGACGATCTCCAGCGCCTCCGCCCGGCCGAGATTGCCGGCGTATTGCGGATGACGGCGGTCGACGACGTAGCAGAGCGCGCGGACGTCGCGGGACCGGGTTCGATCGAGCCGCATCGGCCGCGTGACCTCGAGATAGACCGTGCTGTCGAGCTCGCGCCGGCGGAGATAGGCGACCACCGATTCGCCGTTTTCGGCCGCTACCCGGAAGCCGACGCCGCGGCACGAGCCGCCGTGGTCAAGGCCGAGAACGAGGCCGGGCCGGTTTTTCGTGCCGCGATGCGTGTGCGACAGGACGCAGAGTGATCGATGGGCGCCGAAGACTCGGGCCGGGACCTGCTCCTCGAACGGAAATCCGGGTCGCCACATCAACGAACCGTAACCAAATACCCATAGATCGGTCATAATAAGCGTCTCGCCGACCTCGAGCCCAAAGAACGGGACCTTAATGGTATCGCGATTCCAATTAACCAAGGCCGAACCCGTGCCGGTGAAGCGCCGCCGGCGGCTCGGGCCGATGCTCCTCGGCCTCCTGGTACTGGTTCTCCTGCTTTGGGGCGGCTACTGGTACGCGGCTTACAGCCTCGCCAATGGGTTCATCACCGATGCATCCGCGGCCGAGACGCCGGGCGATCTCGCCTTCGGCTGCGGCGATCGCCGGCTCGGCGGTTTCCCGCTGCAGCTCACCGTCAATTGCCAGTCGGTGACGACCAGCACCGGCCCCGGAATGCAGGCGATGCTCGGCGGAGTCGCCGCGGCGGCGCCGCTCTATCAGCCGGGACGGGTCAATGCGAGCATCGTCGGGCCGCTCGAGCTGACCGCCGCCGACTACACGATCCGGTCCGACTGGCGGAGCGGCAGTCTCGGATTTACCGCCGACTTCGCCGGCGTCCGCGACGCAACGGCAGCGTTTTCGGAGATCGCCTTCGCCGTCGACGACGCGGCGGGGGAAACGCGGTGGTCGGCCAATGCCGCGGCCTGGTCCACCCGCATCCGCCCCGCGGCGGGCGACGAGCCGGCCTTCCACGTCCTGCTGTCGGCGGTCGATCTGGTGATCGCGTTCGGCGGCGACGCGTTTCCGGACATGTCGGGCACGGCGACCTTGACGGTGCTCGGCGCCGGCGACCGGCTCGACCGCGATCCCGCCGACATCCTCGGCGATTGGCTCCGCGCCGGCGGCGCCTTCATGATCGACCACCTCTCGGTCACGTCGGGCGACGTGATCGCCGAGATCACCGGTCCGATGACGCTCGGCGTCAACGGATTCCTTTCGGGCGAAGTCATGGTGCGCTACACCGGCGAGGAGGATCTTCCGACGCTGGTGGCGGCGATCTTCCCCTGGTACGCCGACGACGCCGAGACGATCGCCGAAGCGATCCGGGCGCTGTCGCGTCCGATCCAGATGCGCGGTGAGGATGGCTACGAGGTCCGCCTCATCATCCGCGACGGCGTGGTCAATGTCGGCCTCATTCCGATCCTGACGATTCCTTCGGTGGGTGCGCTCGACCATCTGGTTTGACCGCCGCTTCGCGCCGCCCGAAATCCGGCGACGGCGTTTCCTGACCGGCCTCGATGATGCCGCGGCGGATTTCGCGTGTCCGCGTGAACAGCGCCTCCAGCGTCTCGCCGTTGCCCCAGCGGATCGCCTTTTGCAGCGTCGACAGATCCTCGTTGAAGCGGCCGAGCATTTCGAGCACCGCGTCGCGGTTGTTGAGGAACACGTCGCGCCACATCGTCGGATCGGAGGCGGCGATGCGGGTGAAGTCGCGGAAGCCGCCAGCCGCGAATTTCATCACCTCGGACTTTGTCACCGTCTCGAGTTCGTCGGCGGTGCCGACGATGTTGTAAGCGATCAGATGCGGCACATGGCTGGTGATCGCCAGCACCAGATCGTGGTGCTCCGGCGTCATCAGCTCGATGTCGGCGCCGAGCGCGCGCCAGAAGGCGGCGAGGCGGTCGACCGCCGCCTGGTCGGTTCCCGGCGGCGGCGTCAGGATGCACCAGCGGTTCTGGAACAATTCGGCGAAGCCGGCGCCGGGCCCGGAATGCTCGGTGCCGGCGACGGGATGCGCCGGCACGAAATGGACGCCGGCCGGAAGATGGGGTGCGACCTGTCGGATCACCGACTCCTTGACCGATCCGACGTCGGAGAGGATGGCGCCGGGTCTCAACGCGCCAGCAATCGCCTCGGCGACCGCCTCCGACGCGCCGACCGGGATGGCGATGATGACGCAGTCGGCGCCGGCAACCGCTTCCGCCGAGTCGGCATGATAGGAATCACCGAGGCCGAGTTCCCTGGCGCGTTTTAGCGTGGCCGCGGTGCGGGAGTTGATCGCGACATGGCCGGCGGCGCCGGCATTGCGGGCGGCGAGGGCGATCGACGAACCGATGAGGCCGATGCCGATCAGCGCCAGCCGCGGGAAAATCGGCCCGGTCATTTCAACTTGCCCAGTTCGAGGAACTCCGCGAGCGCCGCGACGGTGTCGCGGTTGGCGGCCTCGCTGCCGATCGTCATGCGGAGCGCGTTGGGGAGGCCGTAGGCCTCCATCCGGCGCAGCACTATTCCCTTGCCGAGCAGATATTCGTCGGCGTCCTCGGCCGTCCGGCCGCGCTCGTCCGGAAAATGGATCAGCACGAAATTGGCGACGCTCGGCGTGACGTTAAGTCCGAGCTTGCCGATTTCTTCCGTGAGCCACGGCAGCCACCGGTCGTTATGCGCGCGCGAGCGCTCGACGTGGGCGAGGTCCTCGATCGCCGCGATGCCGGCGGCGATTGCCGGTGCGCTGAC
>CAYOBK010000046.1:0-8020 GCA_964402275.1 uncultured Bauldia sp. | reverse complement strand
CTTATTCACCCGGATGACGACGACCTCCTCCCGATCGCGCAGAAGCTCTACGACCGCCGCGAAACCACGATCGACCGCATGTTTCGGATGCGCCACGCCGACGGCCGATGGGTCTGGCTGCGCGCCCGCGCGGAGCTTGTCGGCGGCGACAATCCGCATTTGATCGGGATCGCGGTCGACACCAGCGAACAGATCCGATTGGTCGAACAGAACCTCACTGCCGACATCCGCCTCCGCGACGCCATCGAGACGATATCGGAGGCGTTCGTCCTCTGGGACGCGGACAACCGGCTGGTGATGTGCAACTCGAAATACCAGGAGCTTTACGGGCTTCCGAACAGCGCGATCGAGCGTGGACGCCCCTACGATGAAATCATGGCGCTCGGACGGCGACCCATGGTGCGGGCGCAGATCGCCGCGTCGGGCGAGGAAGTGCAAGGCGGACGGAGCTACGAAGCATTGCTCGATGACGGCCGCTGGCTGCAGGTCAACGAACGGCAAACCAAGGACGGCGGCTTCGTCTCGGTCGGCACAGACATCACCCAGATCAAGCGCAACGAAGAGCGCCTTGTCGACGGCGAGCGGCGATTGATGGCGACGATCGCCGACCTGCGCCAGTCGCGGCAAAAGCTTGAGCGCCAGGCGCAGCAGATGGTCGAACTCGCCGAGAAATATGCCGAGGAGAAGAACCGGGCGGAAGACGCCAGCCAGGCGAAGTCGGCATTCCTTGCGAATATAAGCCACGAACTGCGAACGCCGCTCAACGCGATCATCGGGTTTTCCGAAATCATGCAGTCCGGCATGTTCGGTGCGTTGGGATCGGCGAAATACAACGAATACTGCCGCGACATCCATGACAGCGGCACTTACCTCCTCGGCGTGATCAACGACGTGCTCGACATGTCGCGCATGGAAGCGGACCGGCTGTCGCTGTCAATCGAGCGGTTGCAGTTGAACGAATTGGTTGCCGAATCGATCCGCGTCGTGGCGGCCCAGTGGCATTCGCAGAAGATCTCGGTGAAATCGGATATCCAGCCCGACCTGACGGTATTCGCCGATCGACGTTCGGTGAAGCAGATTCTGCTCAACGTTCTCTCCAACGCGTTCAAGTTTACGCCGGAGAATGGCCGGGTCCGCGTGCGGGTCCGGCGGGTGGGGATCAACGTGACGATCACGATCGAGGACAACGGCATCGGTATCCCGCGCGAAGCGATCGGCAAGCTCGGCCGGCCGTTCGAGCAGGTGCAGAACCAGTTCACGAAGAATCACAAGGGCTCGGGTCTAGGGCTGGCGATCACCCGTTCGCTGACCGAACTGCACGGGGGGTCGATGCGGATCCGGTCGCACGAGGGTCGTGGCACGATCGTCGCGATCCGCCTGCCGATCGGCAAAGACGACGAGTCGTCCCGCAATGCTGCCTAGTCGCGCCGCACTTTGCCGACGATCGCCTCGAACACGCCGCGCACGGCGCGCTGCGTCTCGCCGAGATGCACCTCGAGGCGGGCGAAATCGGGGAGTTCAGCGGCGCGCGCAAGGAGCAGCTTCAGCCCTTCAGGGGCGGCGTCCCGGTCGAACGGTTCGTCGACGCATAGCCGGATAAGCTGCGTCACCGCGTGGTAGAGCCTGAGCGCCGGAAGAAGGATGTCGGCGTGCCTTACCGACAGGACCTTCGCTTCGGCGGCGGCAAGCAAGCTCGCCTCGGTTTCGACGTTGAGGATCGCGGGGTGCCGGGCGGCGTCGCGCAGCTGGAGGAACTGGGCGACGAACTCGATGTCGATCAGCCCGCCGCGCGCCTGCTTGACGTCCCAGAGGCGGTCGCTCCCCTTCTCCTCCTCAATGGTCCGGCGCATCTCGAGAACCTCGCCCGCAAGCTTCTTGGCTTCGCGGGGCCGGCGGAGAATCGCGCCGATCGCCGCTTGCGCCGTTCGGATCAGCCTCGGATCGCCGGCGACGAGGCGGGCACGCGTGAGCGCGAGGTGCTCCCAGGTCCAGGCATCCGACGTCTGGTAGGCGACGAAGGCGTCGATGCTGGTGGCGAGCGGTCCGGAATTTCCCGACGGACGCAACCTGAAATCGACCGCGTAGAGCCTCCCCTCCGCCGTCGGAGCTGACAGCGCGGCGACCAAACGCTGCGTCAGCCGAGCGTAATACTGTCCGCCGGAAATCGAGCGTACGCCATCGGATCCGGCAGCGTTGCCGTTGAACTCGTAGAGCAGGATCAGGTCGAGGTCGGATGCGGCGGTCATCTCGTAGCCACCGAGCTTGCCCATGGCGATGACGGCCACCTTTCCGCCGGGCATCCGGCCGTGCGCCTTCTCCATCGCGTCGCCCGCGAGCTGGAGCAGCTCGCCGACAAGAAGGTCGGCGAGATCGGCGAATGCGTGGCCGGCCCGGCGCGCGTCGAGCGTTCCGGCGAGGATGCGAGTGCCGATCAGCAGCGCCTGCTCCTGACCGAAGATCCGCGCGCGATCGAGCGCGTCCTCGTATGATATTGCCTGATCCATCGTGCGGCGAAGGTGGGAAGACAGGGTCTTCCGGTCCGGCAGCTCGCCGAAGAAGGCGGGATCGATAATCGCGTCGAACGCGTGCGGGCGCTGTGTCACCAGCTCGGCCAGGCGCGGCGCGGCGCCGAGGATGTCGGCGAGCAAGGACAACAGCCACGGATTGGAGCCGATGAGCGAGAACAGCTGAACACCGGCCGGCATGCGAGCCAGCAATCGGTCAAAGGCGACGACCGCGGCATCGCCCCGATCCTTGGCGAAAGCCTCGAGCAGCGCCGGGACGATCTCGGTGAGGCGCTCGCGAGCGGCCGCCGACCGCGTGGCCGGGTAGCGGCCGAAATGCCAGCCGCGAACAAGCCGGCTGATTTGGGCCGCGTCACCGAATCCCATCGCCGACAGCGTCTCAAGCGTATCGGGGTCGTCCTCATCGCCGGTGAAGACCAGGTTGCCGACCTTCGCCGAAAGGCTCGGTGCTTCCTCGAACAGGCGCGCGTAATAACGCTGCGTCGTTTCCAGCGCGGGCCGCAAGAGTGCCTCGAACGCGCCGACGTCCGCCTGGCCGGACAGCCGGGCCACCCGCAACAGATCCGGTTCCTCGGCCGGCAGCGTATGTGTCTGCTCGTCGTCGAGCATCTGCAGGTGGTGCTCGATGCACCGTAACAGGCGGTAGGCGGACGCGAGCTCGGCTGCCGCGTCGGTTTCGATCCAACCGCCGTGGGCCAAGGCCTCCAGCATGTCGAGGGTCCGGCGGCCGCGCAGTTCGGGATGGCGTCCCCCTGCGATCAGCTGCTGGGTCTGGACGAAGAATTCGATCTCGCGGATGCCGCCGCGGCCGAGCTTGAGATTGTGTCCGGCGATCGCGATCGAGGCGTGGCCCCGGTAATCGTGGATCTGTCTCTTGATGGAATGGATGTCGGCGATGGCGGCATAGTCGAGATATTTTCGCCAGATGAAGGGCGACAGGCCCGCCATGAAAGCGGCGCTGGCGGCATCGTCGCCGGCGATCAGCCGCGCCTTGATCATCGCCGCCCTCTCCCAGTTCTGACCCTGGGTCTCGTAGTAGAGAAGCGCGGCAGGTACCGAGATCGCAATCGCGGTCGAACCGGGATCCGGACGAAGCCGCAGGTCGGTGCGCAGAACATAGCCCTCCGGCGTGCGCTCACTGAGGATGCGGATCAGCGTCTGCGTCAACCGGATATAGAGGGAGGCAGGCTCGACCGCCGGCGGGATCGCGGCGGCGTTGGGATCAAACAACGCAATCAAATCGACGTCGCTCGAGTAGTTGAGCTCCTCGGCGCCGAGCTTGCCCATGGCGAGAATGATCCACCCGGAGCCGAACTGCGGGCGGAATGGATCGGGCAAGAGAATCTTCCCTTGATTGTGCAGGGCAAGAAGCGCCGCGTCGGCGGCAGCGGCGACCGCTGCATCGGCAAATTGCGACAGGGCCGCCATCGATCGGTCGATGGTCCATACGCCGCCGAGGTCGGCGAGCGCGGCGAGGAGCGCCATTTCGTCTCGGCGCCGCCGCAAGGCCGGCATAACCGCTTCCGGGGCGGCATTTCGCCAGCTCTCGCGGGCGCGGTCGCAGAGGGAATCGAGGGCCGCGTCAGCAGGTTCGTCGAGGAGGTCGAGCAGGCGTTCCGGATCGTCGAGGATCAGGCGCCGGAGGAACCGCGATTCCCGCATCAAGGCGCCGACGAAATCACCGAGACGTCGGTCCCGGGACAGCGACGACATCCGTTCGCCACACCCGGCATCGGCCGCGGCGGCGTTGACGTCGGCGAGCCAACTGCCCTCCTCAGCTGCCCGGTGAAAGATGCGCCGCGGCTCGATGACCTCGCGAAGAGGAACCGATGTCGCCGCCGCCGCCGCTCTGCCGGTCACGTGACGCCCGCCGGCAGGCGGAGCGTCGCCGTAAGGCCCGGATTGGCGTCGCTGAGTTCGAGCGACCCCTTGCCGAGCTTCACGGCGGCAGCAACGAGGCTGAGGCCCAACCCCGTGCCGGGGGTCGAGCGGCTCTTCTCCAGCCGCACGAAGCGCTGAAGAACGCGCGACCGTTCCCCTTCCGGGATGCCCGGCCCGTTGTCGGCAACGGCAATGGTGATATCCCCCCCGTCCTTCCCGACCACGATTCGGACCTGTCGCCCATCGCCGCCATGCGCGACAGGCCGCCCGTGCTTGATGGCATTGTCGACCAGATTTGCAAGCGCCTGACTCAGCAGCTCACGGTTGCCGCGAAGCAGAGCCGGTCCATTCGCATCGACGGTCAGCTCGACGTCCGCTTCCTCGGCGACCGGCTCGTAGAGTTCGGCGACGTCGCGAGCGATCTCGGCGGCGTCGATCTCATCGATCTCGCCTTCGGAGGCACCGGCTTCGAGGCGTGCGATAGTGAGCAGCGAGTCGAAGGTGGCGATCAACTGGTCGGCGTCATCGATCGTTGCCTGCAATACGTCGCGCTGACCCTCGGCTTTGGACTGTGCCAGAACCCTTTCAATTCGGTTTCGCATGCGCGTGAGCGGCGTCCGGAGATCGTGGGCGATATTGTCGGTCACCTCCTTCAGGCCGAGAAGCAGCAGCTCGATGCGTTCGAGCATCGTATTGAGGCTTGCCGCCAACCTGTCGAACTCATCATTCGTGCCGGCCACCTCGAGCCGTCCGGTGAGATCGCCCGCCATAATCTGACGGGTGGTGGCGGAGACCGAATCGATGCGGCGCAGAACCCGGCGGCTGACGAAGAACCAGCTGATCGCCGCCAGGCCGATGAGGAGGACCGCGGCAACGACGAGGGCAAATCTGATGATGTCGGCGAAATGCTCCCGTTCCGCCATGTCGCGGCCGACAAGCAGGATCAGGCCACCCGACAACCGCGCAACCCGGACCATCGCCAAACGGTCCTCGCCCTGCGGCGTCTGGTATTCGACCACGGTCGGCTCGCTGATCGCGCGGGCAAGCAGCTCCGTTGCCACCTGAGTGACATTGCCGGCAAGAACGCGGCCGCTCGGATCGGTCAGGAGGTAGAGGCTGGCGCCCGGAAGGCGGCTGCGCTGATCGATCGCCGTAATCAGGTCGAGGGTGCCGCCGCGGTTCCATTCCTCCGACAGGTTGAGGAACTCCGACGAGATCGCCTCGTTGATCTGCTGATCCAGCAATTGATTCGCGGCGTAGGTTATGGAGACCGCGAACACAACGGCAAACACAGTGAACACCGTCAGGTAGATTGCCGACAGCTTGAAAGCGGTCGTCGAGACGATCCTACCGACTCGGTTCACGGATCATGTACCCCGCACCGCGGATGGTGTGCAGCAAAGGCGGATCGAAGCCTTTATCGATCTTCGCGCGAAGGCGCGAAATGTGGACGTCGATGACGTTGGTCTGAGGATCGAAATGATAGTCCCAGACATTCTCCAAAAGCATCGTTCTGGTGACGACTTTGCCCGCATGGCGCATGAGGTATTCCAACAGGCGGAACTCCCGCGGCTGGAGCGGGATCGGCGTTCCCCCGCGCGTCACGGCGTGGGCCAGGCGATCGAGTTCGAGATCGCCGACGCGGTAGGTGGTATCGGCGTCGCCAGCCCGCCTTCGGCGACCCAGCACTTCGACCCGGGCGAGCAGCTCGGAGAAAGCGTAGGGCTTGGCAAGGTAGTCGTCGCCCCCCGAGCGGAGCCCGGTTACGCGGTCGTCGACCCGCCCCAGGGCGGACAGGATCAAGACCGGAACGTCGTTGCCGGCGGCGCGGAGGTCCTCAACGATGTTGAGGCCGTCGCGGCCTGGCAGCATGCGGTCGACAACGAGAACGTCATACCTTCCGGCGGCGGCCATCGCCGCCCCGGTCAAGCCGTCCATCGCCTGATCGGACACGTGGCCGGCCTCCCGCAGCGCCTTGGCGAGATAGCCCAAGGTTTCCTGGTCGTCTTCGATCAGAAGAATGCGCATAACGCGACCCTATATATGCCGCGGCGCCCAAAGTTCAGCCCCGAAATGGTAAACGGCAGGCCGTTGGGGGCTCGGCCTGCCGTTTGAAGGGTGAGGCGCCGAAGGAGGCAAGCGGGGATCGGCGCCCCTGCCCTGGTCTCAGTCGTACATCCAGGTGTCAACCGGAACGAACAGCATCGAGTCTCCTCGCCTGATCTGGAACAACATGATCTCGAGGCCGGCGTCCCGCGCTTCGGCGACCGCGGCCTGCAGATCTTCGTATTGGCCGACGACGGTGTCGTCGATCTGCAGGATGACGTCGCCCTCGCGAATTCCGGCGGTCGCCGCCGTCGCAATCGGATTGATCCCGATGACGACGACCTCTCCGCGATTGACGCCGACTGTCAGGCCGATGCCGAATTCGGTCGGCTCCTCGGCGCGACCCTCCGGTAGCGCCGCGACCTGCTGTGCTCCCGGCCTGCTCGTGAGCAGCACCGGCACCTCAATCTGCTCGCCGTCGCGAACAAGCGCCAGCGTGACTTCGGTGCCCGGTGCGTACGCGCCGATTCGCCGCGCCAGATCTGCCGAGTCGGCGACGACGGCGCCGTCGATCGCAGTGATGACGTCACGCAGCCTTATGCCGGCTTCCGCCGCCGGCTGGCCCTCGAACGGATCGGTGACGATCACGCCGCCGGCCTGGTCGAGGCCCAATGCCATTGCCAAACGGTCGTCGACCGTCTGAATGCCGACGCCCAGCCACCCGCGGTCGACCACGCCGTCTTCGCGGAGCTGGGAAATGACACCGGCCGCGAGATCCGCGGGGACGGCGAAGGCGAGGCCGACATTGCCGCCGCTCGGCGAGATGATTGCGGTGTTGACGCCGATGACTTCGCCGGCGAGGTTGAAGCTCGGTCCGCCAGAATTCCCGGTGTTTACCGCGGCGTCGATCTGAATGTATTCGTCATAGGCGTTGTTGTTCAGCGTCCGCTCGCGACCGGAAACGATGCCCAACGTTACGGTGCCGCCGAACCCGAACGGATTGCCAACGGCGAGTGCCCAATCGCCGACGCGAACCGGGGTCTCGGCAAACTGCACATATGCGAACTCCCGGTTGGCATCGACTTTGAGCAGCGCGAGGTCAGTCAGATAGTCCGAGCCGACCAGGCGCGCTTCATACTCGTTGCCGTCGGTCAGGATGATTGTGACCGACTGGGCGCCGTCGATGACGTGATTGTTGGTCACGAGATAGCCGTCGGCCGAGACGAAGAATCCCGAGCCGAGACTAGTCGTGGGCACGGGCGTCTGATTCGGACCGAAGCGTCCTTCCGCCGACCCTTCCGGCAAGTCGTCAAATCCCGGGATATTGATCATGCGCAGCCTTTCGCCGCGAACGCGGATTGCAACCACGGCCGGCGTGACCTGCTCGATGACATCGGCAAATGTCGGCAGTTCGACCGGCTGAACCATCGTGACCGGCTGGGCATTCGCCCGCGGCGGAGGAATTACGCCGGTGGCGACAAGCGCGCCGGCCAGCGCTAGAGCGATCGCCGTCCCGGCGAGCGCGCGCTTTCGCAAGGTGTGGTTGCTGGAGTTGGTCGTCGACCTGA
>CAYOBK010000045.1:0-4896 GCA_964402275.1 uncultured Bauldia sp. | reverse complement strand
TCAGTCGCGCCCTGCGCTCACCGCGCAAGCTCCCTGAGGCCGAGGCGGATCAGCGTCTCGGCCGTGGCCCCCTGACCCGCCGCCCGCGCCGCCGCCGCCACCGCGGCGCTCGCCTGCGGCTGGCCGTAGCCGAGATTGGTGAGCGCCGAGACGGCGTCCGAAAGCGGCTGCGGCGCACGCCTTTCGGCAAGGTCGGCTTGGAGATGGATCACCGCCGGATCGACGCTGGCATAGGCCGGCGCCTTGTCCTTGAGCTCGGCGACGATTCGCTCGGCGACTTTCTTGCCGACGCCCGGCGCGCGTGAGATCGCCGCCTTGTCGGCGAGCGCGATCGCGGTCGCGAGATCGCCGGGCGCGAGCACGCCGAGGACGCCGAGCGCGACGCGCGCGCCGACGCCTTGCACCGTCATCAACAGTCGGAACCATTCGCGCTCGGTGCCGGAGGCAAATCCGTAAAGGCGGATCGCGTCTTCGCGGACATAAGTCTCAATCGCGAGCGTCGCGGTGTCGCCGGGACGCGGCAGCGCCTGCAGCGTCCGCGCCGGGCAATGCACCTCGTAGCCGACGCCGCCGACATCGATGACGACAAAATCCTCGCCATACGAGTCGATGATGCCCTTGAGCTTGCCGATCATGACGCTTTCGCCTACAGCGCCGCGCGCCGCACCGCCGAGCCGCGCTGATGCGCATGGGTGATGGCGATCGCGAGCGCGTCGGCGGCGTGATCGGAATCGAATTCGGCGCGCGGCAGGAGCACCCGCACCATCATCCGGATCTGCGTCTTGTCCGCGTGGCCGGCGCCGACGATCGCCTTCTTGACCGCGTTCGGCGCGTATTCCGCAACGACGACTCCGGCCCGCGCCGGCACCAGCATCGCCACCCCACGCGCCTGGCCGAGCTTCAAGGTGGCTACCGCGTCGCGGTTGACGAAGGTCTGCTCGACCGCGGCCTCTGCCGGCGCGAATTCGCGGACGACCCCGTCGAGTCCGTCATGGAGCGCGCAGAGGCGCGCGGCGAGTTCGTCCTCGGCGCGCGAGACGACCGTTCCGGCGGCGACGAAGCGGAGCGCAGAGCCGGCGAGATCGATCACGCCCCAGCCCGTCGAGCGGAGCCCGGGATCGACGCCGAGGATGCGAATCGCGCGCGGCATGGCGTGAGCCATAGCGCCGGGGCGGCAATCGGGAAAGCAACCCGGCGGCGAAGCGCTCAGCCCGTCGCGGCGCCGGCCCGCATCCGCGCCAGCCAGCGGTCGATGAGGACGTAGATGACCCCGAGGACGATAAACCCGCCGGTGATCGCCACGATGTTTACGGTCAGCTCGCTCGCCGTCAGGGCCGAGGCGTCGAGGAAGGGATAGGGATACCAGTCAACAATCGGGCCGCGGATCAAGCTGTACACGGCATAGGCGACCGGAAAGACGATGAACCAGGGAACACTTGCCACGGCCAGCGCCCCCTTGCGGACGAAGAGGAGCCAATGCCCGACCAGCAAGACCGGCATGATCCCATGGAGCACCAGATTCGCCACATAGTCCCAGCCTTCGGGAACCCAAAGGGCGTTCAGGATCGTCCAGTAGATGACGAAGGTGACGGTCATGTAGATCGCGACACCGGCGACAACGCCCGGCCGCTCGAAAAAGCGGCCCAATGCCCCGCCACGGCCGCCGGAGGCGGCGACCGTCAGGACGATCGCCGTCAGAAGGTTGCTGAGGATCGTGAAATAACTGAAGAAATTGACGATGCGCATGCCGACCGACAGTTCGCTGTCGCCGGTCACGAGCAGCACAAACTGCAGGATCAGCCCGAACCAGCCCACCACCGCGGCAATACCGGCATAAAATCGCATCGCTACCGCCCTCCGAATCGCGTTCGCGCCACTACCGGAGCGGTAACAAACGCAATCGTCAATCCAAAGGGGAACCGTTTCCCGCGGTTACCGCTGGCTTTCGATCACCGAGAGAATATTGCCTGCCGGGTCCTTGAACCAGGCAAGCGACGGCTCGCCGCGGGCGATGCCCTTTTCGTCCGTCTTGACGAATTCATTGTCATAGTGCTCGAGGCGGATCCCCTTGCCCTTCAACTCCGCGACCGCCGCATCGACGTCGTCGACGGGGAAATTGAGGATGGTGAAGCTCGCCGGCTCGTGCGCCGGCCCTTTGGGATAGACGAAGACGCGAGCGCCGCCGCCAAGCCGCAGCATCAGCCCCTGATCGTTGACCTCGACTTTGAGGCCGAGCTTGTCGCCGTAGAACCGTTTCGCCGCGTCGAGGTCGTCGACCGAAAACCCGCTGAACGCATGTGCGTCTTTGAACATGGGACGCTCCTTCCCTGAACGGTCACGCCGGGTCCTGCGTCACGCCGCCGTCAGCTTGGCCAGGACCTCGTCGGACACTTCGAAATTCGCCGTCACGGTCTGCACGTCGTCGTCGTCGTCGAGATTGTCGATCAGCCGGAAGAGGCTGTCCGCCGTCTCCTCGTCGACCGGCGTCGTCGTCTGCGGGCGCCAGGCGGGCCGGACCGACTCCGCCTCGCCGAGCTTCCCTTCCAGCGCCCTTGCAACGTCGCCGAGGTCACCGAACGCGGAGATGATGGTGTGTGCCTCGTCGTCGCTGCTGACGTCGTCGGCGCCGGCCTCGATCGCCGCGTCCAGCACTTCGTCGCCGGTGCCGGCCGAGGCCGGGTAGACGATCTGCCCGACGCGCTCGAACATGAAAGCGACAGAACCGGTCTCGCCGAGCGCGCCGCCCGCCTTGGAGAAGATCGCGCGAATGTTGCCCGCGGTGCGATTGCGGTTGTCGGTCAGCGCCTCGACGATCACCGCAACCCCGCCCGGGCCGTAGCCCTCGTAGCGGATCTCGTCGTAGCTCTCCGCGTCGCCGCCCAGCGCCTTCTTGATCGCGCGCTCGATGTTGTCCTTCGGCATGTTCTCGGCGCGGGCATTCTGCACGGCGAGCCTGAGCCTCGGATTCATCGCCGGATCGGGGGTGCCGAGCTTGGCGGCGACGGTGACCTCGCGCGCGAGCTTGGAGAACACCTTGGCGCGCCGCGCATCGGCGGCGCCCTTCTTGTGCATGATGTTCTTGAACTGCGAATGTCCGGCCATTCAGTCACCGTCATGACCCGGCGAGAGCCGCCCGGGGCGGCGCACTCGTTACGGGGATTTTGTGATTTGTGGAGTTATAGAGCGGCGCGCGATCGATTTCTAGGCGGACCGCATCCGGCAATGCCCCTCCAACTCCGTTCGTTCCCGCGCAGGCGGGAACCCATTCTGCCCAGCCTCACTCCGTTCGTTCCCGCGGAGGCGGGAACCCATGCGCGGGTCACCGGAAATCATCGGAAAGATCCCTCCAGTCCGGATTCATCTCCTCGATCAGCCGCACTTTCCATGCGCGATGCCACTTCTTGAGCTGCCGCTCCCGCGTGATCGCTGCCTCACGCGAATCCGCGGCCTCGAACCAAGCAAGCGATTTCAACCCGTACTTGGCCGCGAATCCGGTCAGCAATCCCAGCCGGTGCTGGGCCATCCGTCTCTCGAGGTCATCCGTCATCCCAGTGTAAAGGGTCCCGTTCCTTCGGTTGGTCAGCATGTAAACAAAGAACGGTTTCATCGCCGAAGGAGCAAGAAATGGGTCCCCGCCTCCGCGGGGACGAACGGAGTCAGAGGCCTGCGGTGTGCAATGGCCGGCCTCACCCCCAGAACTCCGGCATCGCCGCGACCACGCCTGGTCCGATCCGGATCGGCCCGATGGCGACGGCGAGGCCGGTCGCGTCGTCGGTGTCGACGGCAACGCCGCTGAGGGCGCCCGGCCCGTTCGCGGCACCGAGCCGCTCGCCGCGGATCCTGGTGAGGAAACGCCGCATCGGCTCGTCCTTGTCCATGCCGAGGATCGAATCGTAATCGCCGCACATCCCGGCGTCCGACATATACGCCGTGCCGCCGGGGAGGATCGTGTGGTCTGCCGTCGGCACATGCGTATGCGTACCGACGACGAGGCTCGCTCTGCCGTCGGCGAAGAGCCCGGCCGCCTGCTTCTCGCTCGTCGCCTCGGCGTGGAAATCGATCACCAGCGCGTCGGCCGCCTCGCCGAGCGGGGCCGCCGCAAGCTCGCGCTCCAGCGCCGCGAACGGGTCGTCGAGCGGCTCCATATAGAGCCGGCCCATGACGTTGACGACGACGACCTGTTTGCCGTTCCGCGCGGAGAACAGGCCCGATCCGCGGCCGGGCGTGCCCGGCGGATAGTTGACCGGCCGGAGGAACCGCTCCTGCCGGTCGGCGAAGACCAGCGCCTCCTTCTGGTCGAAGGCGTGATTGCCGGTGGTGACGACGTCGGCGCCGGCATCGAGCAGCGCCCGGAACGTCTCCTCGGTGATTCCGAATCCGCCAGCGGCGTTCTCGCCGTTGACGACGACGAAATCGATCCGGTGGTTATCGATCAGTCCGGGCAGCAGGTCGGCGACGACCTGCCGTCCACTCCGCCCGACGACGTCTCCGAGGAACAAGAGGCGCAAAGTGGAGTCCTTACCGGGAATGGCCCAATGTCAGCGTCTCCCGCTCGGTGACGACGACGCCGAGCGGAACGTCATGCGGCTCGACCGGGATCGCCGCAACTTCCTGCACCGCGAAGCCGGCGCCGACAAGAAGCGGCCGCGAACCGGCGCCGACAAGGCGGCCGAGCGCGCGGTCGAAATGGCCCTTGCCGTAGCCGAGGCGATGGCCGTGCCGGTCGAACGCCGCGAGCGGCAGGACGATCATCTCCGGCACGATGGCTGCGGCGCCGGCGTCGGGTTGCGGCACGCCGAAGGCGCCGGCGCTGAGCCGGTCGCCTGGCCGCCAGCGCCGGAAGGTGAGACCGTCGTCGCCAGCGACGAGAGGCAGGGCGGTATCGAGACCGCGCGC
>CAYOBK010000044.1:0-2002 GCA_964402275.1 uncultured Bauldia sp. | reverse complement strand
GATCGGGGTCCGGGGCAGGCAAGGGGGAGGGAAGGATTCAGTTCGCTCCGCTCGCCAAAGCGCGAGCGCGAAGGGAAATCTTCGGGTCGCACTCCCATTCACCTCTCCCCGGGGGCGGGGAGAGGTCGGAGCGAGCCGGCTTTGCCGGGTCGGTCCGGGTGAGGGGCCTTGAGCGGTTCGATCGGCATCTTCCCTCTCACCGGCGCGCCTAAGCTCGCGTTGCTTCGCAAGGCGCGCCGCCCTCTCCCCGCAGGGCCGAGGGTACCGTGACGATTCGATCGTGCGCGTGATGGGCAGCCGTGCGCTGGGCCGGCCCATTGCAGGGTTGCCGATTGCCGACTGCCGATCCCCGCGCGCGGCGCCCGTCACCCGCCGCGGTCGTTGAAGCGGAGCTTGTTGCCGAACGGGTCGGTGAGGTCCATGCCGACGCCGCCGCCATGGCCGGGACCGAGGCCGGGGCGGGCGAATTTGTAGCGCTTGCCGAGAAGCTCGGCGTGGAATTCGCGGAGCCCGGTCGTCTCGACATAGACGGCCGAGCCCGGCAGCGCGTCGCCGTAATGCTCGCTGATGTGCAGCGTCAGCCCGGCGCGCGAGACGCTCATATAGAGCGGCAGGTCCGGCTCGTAGCGGTGTTCGAAATCGACCGCGAAGCCGAGGAAGCCGACATAGAACTCCTTCGCCTTCACCTCATCGAAAGAACGGAGAATCGGAATCGCGCGGGTGAACGCCGTCCCGGTCATTTGCGTCTCCGGGTCGTCGCCGCCGGGGTTGCCGCCTTGTCCGTCATCGTGATCACCACCTTGCCGCGCGCGTGGCCCTCCTCGAGATAGGCGATCGCGGCGGGGAGCTCGGCGAGCTTGTAGCGCCGGTCGATCACCGGCTTCATCTGGCCGGATTCGACGAGGCCCTTGAGGAAATCGAGATCGGCGACGCTGGGCCTGGCGACGAAGCTCCTGATCTGGCGGCCGCCGGCGAGCCTCATCCAGAGCAACCGCGCCATCGAGCCGAAGCCGACCATGACGCAGCGGCCGCCCGGCGCGAGCGCGCCCTTCAATTCGCCCGGCGAATGATTGGCGATCATGTCGACGATCACGTCGTAGCCGCCGACATGGTCGGTGAAATCCTCCGTGGCGTAGTCGATCGCATGCGCGGCGCCGATCGAGACCACGAGATCGGCGTTCGCGGCCGAGCAGACCGCGGTGACGTCGCCGCCGAAGGATTTCGCGATCTGCACCGCGAATGTGCCGACGCCGCCGGCGGCGCCGTTGACCAGCACCTTGTCGCCCTGGCGAACGTCGCCCTTGTCGCGGAGCGCCTGCAGCGCCGTGCCGCCGGCCAGCGGCACGGCGGCGGCCTCCTCGAAGGACAGGTTCTTCGGCTTCATCGCCAGCGCCTTCTCGGGCGTTGCGACATATTCGGCGAAGCCGCCGAAGCCGGCGGCGGAAAGGTCGCCCCAGACCTCGTCGCCCCGCTTGAAGCGCGTCACGCCGCGGCCGGCGGCTTCGACCGTGCCGGCGATGTCGGCGCCGAGGATCGGCTTCTTCGGGGCGGACAACCCGGCGGCGAAGCGGATCGGCCACGGATCGGCGCGGAGGAAATGCCAATCGGCCGGATTGAGCGCGGCGGCGCGGATCTTCACCAGCACCTCGCCGTCCTTCGGCGCCGGTTTGGCGACGTCCTCGAGACGCAGGACCTCGGGCGGGCCGTATTTCCTGTAGACCATTGCCTTCATGGCGTGCTCCGGGTTGCCTTCGCGGCGCGGCTTGACCGCGGCCGGCCGGCGCGGGAGCATTGCAGAAGGAGCGGCCGAATGTCCAAACGCTTCCTCCGGTGGATCGATCTCTGGGTCGCGGACCATGTCCGGTCGGGTTCCGGCGGCGACGTCGAACCCTACGAGGTCCGCGCGGCGCGGCTCCGCGAGAGGCTCCTCGCCGACGCGGCGGCGCAAGGCTTCCGCCGCGAGGAGATCGACGAGGAGGCGGCGAAGATCACCGGGCGGATC
>CAYOBK010000043.1:0-2734 GCA_964402275.1 uncultured Bauldia sp. | reverse complement strand
GGAAGAACGCCTTGGTGTTCGGCCGGACCGCGGCGCGCCATTCGGCGAGATCGGTCCCTTCGACGAGGGTCGACTCCACGCCGAAACGCGGCAGCAGCTGATCGATAATGTAAAGAATGGAGCCGAACAGCGCCCGCGCCGCGACGACGTGATCGCCGGCCGACACCAGCGTCATCAGCGCCGTGTTGACCGCCGCCATGCCGGAGGCCGTCGCCCGCGAATCCTCCGCGCCCTCGGCGAGCGCCATGCGCTCCTCGAACATCCGGACGGTGGGATTGGCGTAGCGCGAATAGACGAAGCCCGGCTCCTCGCCGGTGAAGCGCGCCTCGGCCGCCTCCGCGCTCGAATAGAGGTAGCCCTGCGTCACGAACAGCGCTTCGGACGTTTCGCCGAATTGCGAGCGGGCCGAGCCGCCATGCACCAGCCTCGTGGCTTTGGCCCAATCCTTCTCTTTTCGCTCGCTCATCGTCACTCTCCGACAACAAAAAACCCGGGCCGCGATAGCGGGCCGGGTCCTTCCACCCGGCCTTTTAGCGACTTGTTTTACGTGGCTGCAAGCCGGCCGGCTCAAATGACCACGGGTACCCGCCGCTCTTAGGCCCGATCTGCCTTGGCGTCAAATCCGCCATCGGCTAAGCGTGACGCCGCATCACCGGAGGCGAGCGGGCGGCAATGGCGGACGGCATCCTTCCCGCCCAGGCTATACGGAAGCTGATCGGCGCCGGCGCGATCCGAGCCGACCGCGCCCCGACCGGCCGCGGCCGCTCCGTATTCGAGGACGACCAGATCCAGCCTGCGAGTCTCGATCTTCGGGCCGGGGCAACCGCGTTCCGGGTGCGCGCCTCGTTCCTGCCGGGGCCCGGATTCACTGTTGCCGGACGCCTCGAGGAAGTTGGCCTTCACGCGATCGAGCTCGGCGACGGCGCCGTGCTCGAGACCGGCTGCGTCTACATCGTGCCGCTCCTGGAGAGCCTGGAGCTGCCGGCCGCGATCGCCGCCGCCGCCAATCCGAAATCGTCGACCGGCCGGCTCGATGTCTTCACGCGCGTCATCACCGACAATGGGCGCGCCTTCGACGCCATTCCCGCCGGCTATTCCGGGCCGTTGTTCCTCGAGGTCAGCCCGCGCACCTTTCCGATCGTCATCCGCACCGGTTCGCGCCTGTCGCAGATCCGGTTCCGCAGCGGTCTCGCGCGGCTCACCGATGCCGAACTTGAAGCGCTGCACGCCGAGGCCGGCCTCGCCGACGGCGAGCCTGTGATCGAGAACGGCCTCGGCCTTTCGGTCGATCTCAAGCCCCCGCGCGGCAGCATCGTCGGCTACCGCGCCAAACGCTACACCGGGCTGATCGACGTCGATGCCCGCGACGCGCATGATCAGAACGATTTCTGGGAGCCGGTCGACCTTCGCGGCAAGACGGCGCTGATCCTCGACCCCGACCAGTTTTATATCCTGATGTCGCGCGAGGCGGTCGCGGTGCCGCCCGATTACGCCGCCGAGATGGTGCCGTTCGATCCGCTTGTCGGCGAATTCCGCGTTCACTATGCCGGCTTCTTCGATCCGGGTTTCGGCCACGCGGAATCCGGCGGCAGCGGCAGCCGCGCCGTCCTCGAGGTCAGGAGCCACGAGGTGCCGTTCATCCTCGAACACGGCCAGACCGTCTGTCGGCTCGTTTATGAGCGGATGGCCGAGCGGCCGAGCTTCCTTTACGGCGCCGGCATCGGCTCGCACTATCAGGCGCAGGGACTGAAGCTGTCGAAGCATTTTCGGTGAGCGCGACTCTTTCCATCCGTTCGCCCCCGCGAAGGCGGGGACCCATGGAAGTAGGTCTGGGCGGGACTTCTGGATTCCTGCTTTCGCAGGAATGAGCGGAGAGGAGGCTGACCGGAAACAATGACGACGACCAGCCGCATCGCGCTGCTCCGCGCCGTCAACCTCGCCGGCAAGAACCAGGTTGCGATGGCCGACCTTCGCGCGATGGCCGAAGCCCTCGGCTTCACCGCCGTGCAAACGCTGCTGCAGAGCGGCAACCTTGTCTTCGACGATCCGAAGGCCCGCGCCCCGGCCGAACTTGAATCGCTGCTCGAGCGCGAGACGAAGAAGCGTCTCGGCCTCGCCACCCATACAGTCGTCCGCACGCCGGCCGAATGGAGCGCGCTGATCAAACGGAATCCGTTTCCGAAGGAGGCGGAGGACGATCCCGGCCACCTCCTGCTGATGCCGACCAAGGGCGGAACGATCGGCATGGCGGAGCTCGCCGATCTCCGCGCCGCGATCGTCGCCCGCGAGCGCATCGAGGCGATCGGCCGCGACCTCTTCATCGTCTATCCCGACGGCGTCGGCCGCTCCAGGCTCACCACCGCGCTGATCGAACGGAAGCTCGGCGGCCGCCGGGGCACCGCCCGCAACTGGAACACGGTGCTGAAGATCGCCGCCCTGCTGGACGCGTGATCCCGGATTGCGGCCGTCGCGGCCGCCGACGATCTTCGGCGGGGCGCGGGTGTAGCTCAAGGGCAGAGCAGCAGCTTCCCAAGCTGAATACGAGGGTTCGATTCCCTTCACCCGCTCCAAGCTGTTAACCTTGGCCGCAGCTGGTCCCTAGCGACAGGCCACCGTCTTGCTGGCATCCCAATCCACTGAACTGGAAGGGCTTTTGCGGACCGTCGCGGGCGGCGACCGGCAGGCCTTCCGCGTGCTTTATGAGGCCTTCGCGCCGAAACTTTACGGTATCATC
>CAYOBK010000042.1:0-5340 GCA_964402275.1 uncultured Bauldia sp. | reverse complement strand
AGAAGAAGGGCGACCAAAGCGCCCCCAAAAGGATCGCCGCCAGGCCGGCAAGCACGATGAAGGGTAGCCCTTCGTGCCGGACCGGAGAGAACGACTTCCGTATGGAATCGACGATTGAGTCCATGCCTTCGCTGCCGCCCGCCTACTGTGTCACAAATGCGACACTGGGGAGATCAAGCATGAATGCCCGGTGCCTGTGAAGGGCCGCATCCCGGTCATCAATGGCAACTCATCCCGGCGACGACCGCGGCGGCTATTCGGCCGCGGTGGCCGGTTCGGCGTCGGCGCCGCGATCAAGAAAGCCCTCACGGTCGGTTTCGCGGGCGATCCTCAGCCTTTCCGCCGCCGCCGCGGCCTCCTGCTGGCGGTTCCACATCGACGCGTAAAGGCCGCCATCCGCGAGAAGGCTATGATGCGTGCCCCGCTCCACGACCCTGCCGTCGCGAAGGACGATGATCCGATCGGCGTGGATGACGGTCGAAAGCCGGTGGGCGATGATCAAGGTGGTCCGGCCGGCGGCGACCCGGTCGAGCGCGGCCTGGATCTCGCGCTCGGTGTGGCTGTCGAGAGCCGAGGTCGCCTCGTCCAGCACCAGGATCGGCGGACCCTTGAGGATGGTGCGCGCGATCGCGACGCGCTGCTTCTCGCCGCCGGAAAGCTTCAGGCCACGCTCGCCGACCTCGGTCCCGTATCCGTCCGGAAGGCTCTCGATGAATTCGGCGATCTGCGCAGCGGCGGCAGCCTCGCGCATCTCCGCCTCGGTCGCCGACACGCGCCCGTAAAGAATGTTGTAGCCGACAGTGTCGTTGAACAGAACGGTGTCCTGCGGCACCATCCCGATCGCGCCGCGAAGCGATTCCTGCTGCACGTCGCGGACGTCTTGGCCATCGATGGTGATGCGCCCGCCGGTGACATCATAGAAGCGGAACAGGAGGCGGGAGATCGTCGATTTGCCGGCGCCCGACGGCCCGACGATCGCAACGCTGTGACCGGCCGGCACGTCGAAGCTGACGCCCTTCAGGATCGGCCGGTCCGGATTGTAGTGGAACGTCACGTCCTCGAAGCGAACGCCACCGTCGCGGACGACAAGCGGCGGCGCACCCGGCTTGTCCTCGATCTCGCTCGGGACGTCGAGGAGTTCGAACATCGCCTCGATGTCGGCGAGGCCCTGACGGATCTCGCGGTACAGCATGCCGATGAAATGCAGCGGGATCGACAGCTGGATCAGCAGCGAATTGATCAGTACGAAATCGCCGATCGTCTTCTCGCCGTTGAAGACGGCGGTCGCGGCCATGGCCATGACCGCCGTCATGCCGGCTGTGAAGATCGCGGTCTGACCGAGATTGAGCCAGGCCAGCGACGTCCAGGTCTTGGTCGCAGCCGCCTGATAACGCGCCATCGAGACGTCATATCGGCCGGCTTCAACCTGCTCGTTGCCGAAGTATTTGACCGTCTCGAAGTTGAGCAGCGAGTCGATCGCCCTGGTGTTGGCGTCGGTATCGGATTCGTTCATCTCGCGCCGGATGCGGATGCGGCGGTCAGAGGCCCAAACGGTGAACCAGACATAGACGACGATCGTCACGGCGACGACGGCGAGATAGCTCAGGCCGAAATGATAGCCGATGATGATTGCGGCAAGTCCGAACTCGAGGAACGTTGGCAGTGTCGAAAGGATGGTGTGGCGGACCATCGACTCGATGCCGTTGACGCCGCGGGTGATCAGTCGGGCGAGGCCGCCGGTGCGCCGCTGAAGATGGTAGCGAAGAGAGAGATTGTGGATGTGGGTGAAGACCCGGAACGCCAGGCGCCTCACAGCATGCTGCCCGACCTTGGCGAACAGGGCGTCGCGGGCCTGGGTGAAGGCCGTCGTCGTCAGCCGGCCGACGCCGTAGGCGACCACCAGCATGACCGGCGTCGCCACCGCGACCGCGACCAGTGCGTCGCCGCCGCCGCTCGACGGCACCAGCGAGTCCGTTGCCCATTTGTAGATGAAGGGCACCAGCACGGTGGCGACCTTGGCCGCCACCAGCGTCGCCAGCGAGTAAAGGACGCGGCGCTTCAGATCGGGCCGGTCCGACGGCCACATATAGGGCCACAGATTCCGGACCGCCGCGATGGTGGCACCGCGGTCGGCCGAAATCCGCCGCGGTATGTTCGGAGTTGGGCCGGTCATCGGGCGCATGGCATCGCGGTGGTTTCACCAGGCATCGGTCCCGGATGTCGGGTCGCCGGGCGTCAAACACAACCCGCGATTAGCAGATTTGGGGCCGGCAGACACGCTTTCGGGACAAGCCGGCCCCGCCGCAGCCGGCCGGGGGGCAAGCCTCCCTTCGCGCCGTCCCCGCGCAAGCACCGCGGTATTGCGCCCGGAACCCACGCCCCGGCTTGACCCGCAGGGCGGCCAACGCCATCAGGACGGCATGAAGATTCGAAGCGTTTGTGTCTATTGCGGCTCGTCAGTCGGCCGGGATCCCAGCTACGCGGCGGCAGCGGACCGACTCGGAGCCGCCTTCGCGAAGGCCGGGATCCGTCTGGTCTTCGGCGGCGGCTCGGTGGGGCTAATGGGCGTCGTGGCGCGCGCCGCGCTGCGGGGCGGCGGCGTAGTCAATGGCATTGTCCCGGAGTTCCTCCGGGAGCGCGAAGCCGCCCTGAGCGAGGTCAGCGAATTGATCGTCACGCGCGACATGCATGAGCGGAAGCGCGAGATGTTCGAGCGCTCGGACGCCTTCGTCGCGCTCCCCGGAGGCATCGGCACACTTGAGGAGGTCGTCGAGATGATGACCTGGGTTCAGCTCGAACGGCACCGGAAACCGATCGTCCTCGTCAATCACAACGGCTTCTGGGAGCCGCTGATCGCGCTCCTGGACCACATGGTCGCGACCGGGTTTCTGCGCATCCCGACCAACGGCCCCGGGCTCTACCAGGTCGTCGACGACGTCGACGAGGTGCTGCCGGCCCTGGAGCGGGCGGCAAAGGCTTTGCCGGAGCCCAAGGCAGAGGCTGCGCCCGACCTGATGTAGCTCAGGCCGTCTTGACCGGCCGGGCGGTGGGCTGGTGCGGCGGGTCGGCGAGCTTCGGGGCGCTTGCCACGGGCCTGGCGCCGCTCTTGAGGAGTTTGTAGACGATCGAATCGAGCAGTGCCTCGAACGACGCGTCCACGATGTTCTCCGAGACGCCAATCGTCAGCCAGCGGGCGCCGGTCGCGTCGGTGCTCTCGATCAGCACGCGGGTCACCGCTTCCGTGCCGCCGTTGAGGATACGGACCTTGTAGTCGACCAGTTCGAGATCGGCGATCGCCGACTGATAGACGCCGAGGTCCTTGCGGAGCGCCCGGTCGAGCGCGTTCACGGGACCGTTGCCCTCGGCAACGTTGTGGAATTGTTCGCCCGCGACGATGGTCTTCACCACCGCCTCCGACACCGAAATCAACTCGCCCCTGGCATTGTGGCGGCGCTCGACCGTGGCATGGAAGCTGTCGACGTCGAAGAAGTTCGGAACGCTGCCGAGCGTCCGGCGCGCGAGAAGTTCGAACGAAGCATCGGCCGACTCGTAGGCGTAGCCGGCCGCCTCGCGGCGCTTCAACTCGGCGAGCAGACTATCGAGCTTGGGGTCCTCACGCCGATAAGGGACACCCATGCGGTCGAGTTCGGCGACGAGGTTGGAGCGGCCAGCCTGGTCGGAGACGAAGACGCGGCGGCTGTTGCCGACGAGTTCCGGTTCGACGTGCTCGTAGGTCCGCGGATCCTTGGCGAGCGCCGATGCATGGATGCCGGCCTTCGTGGCGAAGGCGCTGACGCCGACATAGGCGGCCTGGCGATCCGGGACCCGGTTCAGCATCTCGTCGAAACGGCGGGACAACGGCGTGAGCGCGGCAAGACTCTCCCGGGTGACGCCGGTCTCGAAACGGTCGGCATAACCCGGCTTCAGCATCAGCGTCGGGATGATCGCAACGAGATTGGCGTTGCCGCAGCGCTCGCCGATGCCGTTGAGCGTTCCCTGGATCTGGCGCACCCCGGCGCGGACCGCGGCGAGCGAATTGGCAACGGCCTGATCGGTGTCGTTGTGGGCGTGGATGCCGAGATGATCGCCGGGAATGGTTTCGGCGACCTCGGCGACAATCGCCTCCACTTCCTCCGGCAGAGTTCCGCCGTTGGTGTCGCAGAGGACCACCCAGCGACAGCCGGATTCGTAAGCCGCACGAGCGACCTCGAGGGCATGGGCCGCGTTGGATTTCCAGCCGTCGAAGAAATGCTCGCAATCAAGCAGAACCTCGCGGCCGGACGCGGCCGCCGCCGCGACGCTCTTGCGGATGTTGTCGAGATTCTCCTCCTCGGAAATGCCGAGGGCAACGCGTACATGATAATCCCACGCCTTGGCGACGAAGCAGATCGCATCCGCCCGCGCCTCGAGGAGACTGCGGATTCCGGGGTCGTTGGAGAGGCTGACGCCCGCCCGCTTGACCATGCCGAAGGCGGTGAAGCGGGCGCGCCGCGTGCGCTTCCGGCCGAAGAACTCGGTGTCGAGCGGATTGGCCCCGGGATAGCCGCCCTCGATATAGTCAATGCCGAACTCGTCGAGGAGATTGGCGACGAGCTCCTTGTCGCGGAGCGTGAAGTCCACGCCCGGCGTCTGCGCGCCGTCGCGCAGCGTCGTATCGTAGAGGTAGAGGCGTTCCTTACTCATAGTCCCTAACCCGGCGCGCGCGACGGACTCCTTCGTTTTGTTCGTCCTCGGCGCTGGCGCGCCTGCGGGCGAACGGGCAGCGCAGCGTCGTATCGTAGAGGTAGAGGCGTTCCTTACTCATCGGCGGGCCCCCGGCGGCGGCCAGACGTCGGTGTCGTGGTCGGGATGCTGATAGCTGACGACGGAGCGAAAGATGGTGGGAATCTCATCGTCGGGTCGAACCGGCAATTCGTGCAGCAGGTCGAAGAATGCGAGCTTGCCGGACGGATTGGTCTGAATCATCGGCGCCGCCGCGTTGGGATCGTCAAAGGCGCCGATCGCAACTTCAATCCCGTCGGCCAATTCGTAAGTCAGCGGCGTCCCGCAATCGGCGCAAAAACCGCGACGAACGAGGTTGGAGCTTCGGAAACGCTTCGGTTCGCCGCGAGTCCAATCGATGCCATGGGCGGTGACAAACGGCCCAAAGAAACTGCCGAAGGCCTTCTGACACATCCGGCAATGACAGATCGATGCGCGTCCAAGCGAGCGAACTCGGAAACGGACTTCACCGCATTGACAGCCGCCGGTCAAAGGAAGCTGAGTCATGATGTCGGCTCTCTCTCCTCCCCCCTTGAGGGGGAGGGTGGCGGCGCAGCCGCCGGGAGGCGGGGTATCGGC
>CAYOBK010000041.1:0-3562 GCA_964402275.1 uncultured Bauldia sp. | reverse complement strand
CCTCGCACCGACCTGATCCAGGCGCTGATCAACGCCCGGGACGAGGAGACCGGCGCGGTCATGAACGACACGGAGATCGTCGACAATCTCCTCAGCTACATCGCCGCCGGATATGAGACGACCGCGCTTGCGCTTACCTGGACCTTCTACCTTCTGAGCCTCTACCCCGAGGTCGAGGCGAGGGTGCTCGGCGAGATCGCCGACGCGGGTGGCGCGGATGGAGTCAAGCCGGAGTTCATCGGCGAAATGCCATACATGCACCAGGTCATAAGTGAATCGATGCGGCTTTACCCGCCCGTTCCTTCCCTGATCCGCAAACCCAACTACGACGGCAGCCTCGGCGGATTCGAGATCAAGCGCGGGCGACCGATCTTCATTCCGATCTATGCGATCCATCGCCATCGCCTCCTCTGGCCGGAACCCGACCGATTCGATCCGGACCGTTTCACGCCGGACAAAGTCAAGGCACGGGAGCGGTTCGCCTATCTGCCTTTCGGCGGCGGGCCGCGCACCTGCATCGGCATGGGTTTCGCGATGCTCGAGATCGTCTCGTTCCTGACGAAGCTGCTGCCGCGGTTCCGTTTCGAACCTGTTGGCGGGATGCCGATACCGACGGCCCAGCCATCGCTGCGTCCAAGCAACGGCATGCAGGTGATCATACACCGGAGGGCCGGTTAGGACGTGACGCATGCGGTGCCGGGTATGGCGGGCCGTTTCGGCCGGGCCTCGTTAGTCTCGTTGACGATTGCGATCGGCGCGGTGACGGCGCCGTCGCCCGGCTTCGCCGACGCGTGGACCGGGGCCTATTTCGGCACGCCCGCCGGTGGCGGCTGGTCGTGGTCGACCTACAACGCATCAGCCATCGCCGGCGACGCATCGGGCGTCGGCGGCTTTCCCGCCGCGCGTTTCTCACTCGGCATCTTCTCCGGCGGGTTTGCCGGCTACAACTGGCAGCGCGGACGGATGGTCTTCGGCCTCGAGGCCGGATTCGGCTGGGCGAATGTCGACGGACAGACCGATTGCGGCAATGGCGTCGATCGCGGTTATCTCTGCTACGCGAACCTGCGATCCTATGCGCTGCTGACGGGCCATGTCGGACTCGTCCGCGGACAATCGCTGCTGTCCTTCACCGGCGGTCTCGTCGTGGGCCGGCAGCTGCTCGAGGTGCGCGAGCCGGCGAACGACATCGTTTGGGGGACCGCCGACCACCGGTCCGTCGGCTGGACAATAGGATTCGCCAATGAGCGAATCCTTTCCTCGCGATTTTCCGTCCGCACCGGTCTGTCCTATGTGCGGTTCCCACCGCGTGACGTGGTGCTCAGCAGCCCGTCCTATCCGGCGACGGTGCTGAATGTCACGCAGCACTATGTGCTCGCGTCTGTCAGCGTCATCTTTCGGCCGGGGCGGGTCGCCGGTACGGGGATCCTCGGCGAGAGCGACGCGCGCGCGGACGCGGATCTCGGCCGGCGCGTGTGGCTTTCCTTCGGCCGCTTCGACGTCGATCGCTACGACGCCGCCGACCCCGACCTGCTCGCCAATGCGCAAACATTCGGCGAATATCTCGGCGTTGGCGCCGAATCGTTCTCACATTCCAGAACCGATCGCGGATCCTTTCAGAGCTTCGTCGCCGGCGTCGGTCCGATGTCGGGCGGTACGATGCTCACCCGGCAGCCGGATGCCACGACGATCTCGATGTTGGCGCGCGGGCGGATGCTGTACCGGTTCAACGATTACGGCTACTACTTCGCCAGCGGGCCGCGCGGTTCGCTTGGCGCCTTTGTCGGAACGACATGGCTGTTGGAACTCTACCGCGCGTTCGGTTGCAGCCAGATCGCCGGCGGCACCGCGGTGTGCGATCCGGCCATTCCCGCAACGGTCGACTATCAGACCAACTCCGCCTTCTGGGTTGCGCCGCGCATCGGCCTGGCCACCGAGTTCGCGATAACGGACAGATTGACCTTGAGCGGCACGGTTGCGGTCTCGCCGCTGGCGTTCCATTGGTCGACGGAAAACCAGTGGCAGTCACCCGAGGTGAACCCGATCACCGCCCGCGGCCGCGGCTACGGCTATCAGTTGCAGGCGGCATTGACCTATGCATTCACGGAACGGTTCGTCGTCGGCGTCGGCGGGCGTTACTGGATGTTCCACGCCGACGGCGCGACCAACGGGCCCGGGGCGCCGCAGCGCCAGGCGACCACCAGCCGGCACTTCAACGTGTTCCTCGAAGTGGCCTTCTTCCTCGGCGACGGCTAGGCATTCCGCCGCGGCGTGGGAGGCAGGCGGGGCTCCCGCCTCAGGCGTCGACGGCGAGGCGAGCGAAGACCGGGGCCAGTTCCGACCGCACGCGCTGCGGCGCGATTCCGAATTCCTCGAGCCGGTATTCGTGCCGCGAAACGTGCTCCTCCCGACCGTCGAACGCACGTAGCGCCGCGGCAAGATTCTCGTCGGGTCCCGGCAGATCGAAATGCCGATAGATGCCGCGCACGGTTTCAGGAATCCGATTCAACAGATCATCGTAACGGACCACGAGCCTTTGCCTTTCGGGCGCACGGTAGAGATCGCGTTCGGCATTGAGGTAGGTGCGTATCGAATCTTTGAGAATCGCTTCAGCCTGTTCGGTCGTCATGTCGTGAAATTCCTTGAAGCGATGCCGCCAAATGCCGCGGATCAGATCGAGCCGCGAAGCAATCGCTTCGAGCGGATTGCGGATCAAATAGATGAGCTTGGAATCGGGGAAGACGCGCAACAGTTCAGGGATCTTCTGCGAGAAATGCGGGTTCTTCGAAACGATCCATGGCAGCCCAGCGCCAGGCGGCGCCGGGTTGCGGTAGATCTTCTTCAAGAGGCACGCGCGATACCACCCGAAGGCACTGGTCTGACGCTCAACGGGCCACTTGTGAAAATCCCGCAGGTCTTCAAGGTCCTTGTGCACGGTGTTGAGCGGGGCATCGTTGATGCACATCGTCGAGGCGTAGATGTTCCAGAGAACGAATTCGTCCTCCTCGATCTCATCGAGACGAAGCCGATGGATATGATCGAGCGGGCCGAAGGTCCGCTCCTGCACGCCGTGCAGCCAGCTCCCGAGCTTGCCGCCCGTCAAGCGCCGGTCGAGACCGCCGATGCCGGCAATCGAACGCTGGGCGCTGATCGCGGGCAGGATCATCTCGTGGAACAGGAGCGACCTTGCATGCGTCCTGTCTTCGCTGAGAAGTCGATGCAACAGCGTCGTGCCGGAACGCTGATGGCCGAGAATGAAAATCGGCGGCGCCATCGGGGTCGCCTGCCAGCGCGGGTAGAACATGGCGTCGAGCGCCCAGCCGGCCTGACCGACGCAGTAAAGGCCGATACGGAGCGCCACGGACGAGGTGATCGACCGTAGATCTCCGACGTCGCGGTAGAGGATCCGGTGCTTCTGCCAGAAGGCCCGCCAGTTGAACGGCACCATCAATCCCGGCAGGCGATCCCAGCCCTCGGAGGGATTTGTCGGTCGTTCGTCCATGTCGGGCTCTGGCTCGTACGTCCTTGGCGCGTCTAGCGGGGGCAATTCTCGGCTTCCAGCCAA
>CAYOBK010000040.1:0-3377 GCA_964402275.1 uncultured Bauldia sp. | reverse complement strand
ACCAAGATAATCGGGCGAACGGCGCAGAGCTACCGACTCACGATCCGGCACGGCGTCCTGCGTCTCTGCATCACGCGGCCCGGACGCCCGATCGCCGGACGGGTGCGGCAGGAGAGGATCGAATCGGGCGACATCCTGCTTCTGATCGGCACGCCCGATCAGCTGGCGGACGAGGCGCCGGAGCTCGGCCTCCTGTCGCTGGCGCCGCGCGCCGCCGCCGCCGGACAAGCGCCGCGCGCCGGTCTCGCCGCCGGCATTTTCGCCGCCGCCATCATCGGCGCCACGGTCGGCCTCTTCCCCATCGCGATCGGCCTCGCAATGGCGGCGCTCGCCTACATCCTCATCGGCATCGTGCCGCCGAAGGAGGTCTACAGCGAGATCCACTGGCCGGTGATCGTGCTGATCGGCGCGCTGATTCCGCTCGGGCTTGCGTTGGAGACCACCGGCGCCACCGAGATCATCGCCGATCTGGTCCTCAGCGCCGGCGACGGCTTGCCGGCGGTGCTGATCCTCCTGATCGTGATGATGGCGACGATGGCGCTCACCGACGTCATCAACAATTCGGCCGCCGCCGTCGTCGTCGCGCCGGTCGCGATCGAGGTGGCGCGGCGGCTCGGCGTCAGCCCGGATCCGTTCCTGATCGGCGTCGCGATCGCGGCATCGTCGGCCTTCCTGACGCCGATCGGCCACCACAACAATACGCTGGTGATGGGCCCGGGCGGCTACAGCTTCGGCGACTATTGGCGGATGGGTCTGCCGCTCGAGGTGGTGATCCTCGCGGTGTCGATCCCGATGATCCTCATTGTGTGGCCGTTCTGAACCGTCACCGGCGAAGGCGGTCGAGCGCGCCAATGTGCGCCGCGCCAGCAAACATCGTCACCACCGGGCTTGACCCGGTGGTCTATGCGGCCTCTGCAGTCACAAACGCGCGTTGTTAGCGATTGATGTCGCGCCATAGATCGCGCCAGCCCGAGTTCATTCCCTCGATCAGTTCGGTCTTCCATTGGCGCGGCCAGTGCTTGAGGTTCTTTTCGTGCTGAATTGCCAGTGGCATCGTTGCGTGGCTCTCATAGTAGACGAGCTGCTTGACATGATGATCCTTCGTGAAACCGTCAACGAGGCCCTCCCGGTGCTCGTAAACACGACGGACGAGGTCGTTGGTGACGCCTACGTAGAGCGTCCCGCGCGGCTTGCTCGCGAGGATGTAAACCCACCCCGACATCAAGCGATTGGTCCGCATCATGGACCACCGGGTCAAGCCCGGTGGTGACGAGGTGAGGGTGAGCAGCGGCGTATGCCTGGCCAGTGGCTGGGTGGTAGCCGGTATGGTGCGCTGTAGGGCCGCCAATGTGGCCGTTCTGAACCGTCACCGGCGAAGGCGGTCGAGCGCGCCCTGGAGAATCCAGGCCGCGGCCATCTTGTCGACCAGCGCGGCGCGGCGGGCGCGGCTTCGATCGGCGTCGATGAGAACGCGGTCGACCGCGGCGGTCGACAAGCGCTCGTCCCACAAGAGGATCGGCAGATCGAAGTGACCGCCGAGGCTGCGGGCGAAAGCGCGCGCCGCCTGGGCGCGCGGGCCTTCGGAGCCGTCCATGTTGAGCGGCAGGCCGACGACGAAGCCGGCCGGTTCGGATGACGCAATGAGGCCCTCCAGCGCGCCGAGATCGGCGCCGAGCTTCCGGCGGCGGATCAACCCCAGCGGCGAGGCGACGCGGCGGCCGGCATCGGAGACGGCAACACCGATCGTCCTGGTGCCGAGATCAAGGCCGATCAAGGCGCCCGAGGCGGGGAGCAGCTTGGCGCAGGCGTCGATGTCGGTGGTGGCGGACGCCGGCACCGGCTCAGGGGCGGCGGCGCGCGGCGAGCGCGCGCGTGCCGAAATAAAGGCCGATGCCAACCGCCAACCCGGCGGCGACGCCGATGAAGCCGTTGCCGATCAGGATGCCGAGGCCGGCGCCGGCGACGATTCCGACCGCGATATAGACGCCCGGTGACATGGCGCGGAGCATAGTGGCTCGCCGTCCGGGCTCAAGCGGTTTCGAGCGCGGCCAATTGGCGGCGGGTGCGGGGACTGCCGCGCGACTCAGGCGCGATATTGCTGGATGCGCGTGGTCCGGAGGCCAGCGAGCCCGTGCTCGTCGATCGATTGCTGCCAGGACAGGAATTCCTCGACGGTCAGCGTGTAGCGCGCGCAAGCTTCCTCGAGGCTGAGGAGCCCGCCGCGCACGGCGGCAACGACCTCCGCCTTGCGGCGGATCACCCAACGCTTGGTATTTCGCGGGGGCAAATCGGCGATCGTCAGGGGACTGCCGTCCGGGCCGATCACATATTTGACCCGCGGGCGGATCATTTCGGTCATGCTACGCTCACACTCACGCAGACCAATAGAAGCGCGAACCTAGCGCGGCGCCTTTTAAGAATTGGCTAAACGGCAGGAAACCAATCGCTAAGCCGGATTTACGAGTTTCACATCCCGGCGTTCGCCAACCGCTTTTTCGCCATCGCCCTGCCCGTGGATGTGCCGTGACATCCACAAATCCGGCCGGGGAGGCGGCGACGGTTTCCGCCCGGTTTTGACCCCGAGGCGAATTGGCTCCATATCGGTGCATGGTCATGAACCCCGTTCCCCTCAATTCGCTGGAGCTCGCCAAGCCGCCGGCCGACACGCGCGTGATCGTCGCGATGTCCGGCGGAGTGGACTCTTCGGTCGTGGCCGGCCTCCTCAAGCGCCAGGGCTACGACGTCGTCGGGGTGACGCTGCAGCTCTACGACCATGGCGAGGCGACGCACCGCAAGGGCGCCTGCTGCGCCGGCCAGGACATCCACGATGCCCGGCGGGTCGCCGAGATGCTGGCGATTCCCCATTATGTCCTCGACTACGAGGAGCGGTTCCGGGAGGCCGTGATCGAGCGTTTCGCCGAGAGCTATATCGCGGGACAAACGCCGGTGCCCTGCATCGCCTGCAACCAGACCGTCAAATTCGCCGATCTGCTCGACACCACGATCGAGCTCGGCGGCGAGGTCCTCGCCACCGGCCACTACATCGCCTCGCGGCCGGACGGCGGCGGCTGGGCGATGTTCCGGCCCGCCGATGTTGCGCGCGACCAGAGCTACTTCCTGTTCGGCACGACACCGGCGCAGCTTGCACGGCTGCGCTTTCCGCTCGGCGGCATGACCAAGGCGGAGGTCAGGCAGGCAGCGCGCGAACTCGGCCTTGCCGTGGCCGACAAGGCCGACAGCCAGGACATCTGTTTCGTGCCCGAGGGCCGCTACGCGGACGTGATCGAGCGGCTCCGGCCGGGCGCGGCCGAGGGCGGCGAGATCGTCCATCTCGACGGCCGCGTGCTCGGCGGCCATGACGGCGTGATCCATTTCAC
>CAYOBK010000039.1:0-9965 GCA_964402275.1 uncultured Bauldia sp. | reverse complement strand
GAGTTCCGAATCGGTCTTCTCGACAAACGCGTCGCCGAGCACGCCTTGCACCGCCAGAACCGGACTCTGACCGAACAGCAGGCCGAACTGGAGACCAAGAACCTCCGCTTCGACGCCACGCTGAACAACATGCGCCATGGCCTGGCGATGTTCGACAGGAACCGTCGGCTGGCGGTCTGGAACCGGCGATTTGCCGAGATCTACGCGGTTCCGGCCGAGGAACTCGTACCGGGCAGGCCCTACGCCGAGATAAGAGACCTGACGCTGGCCCGCGGGCGCCTTGCCGACAGCGTCGATACCCACGAAATGGCCGACCGGGGACGCGAGGGCGAATTCATGCTCGAATGCGACGACGGCCGCGTTCTTTTCGTCAGCAATGCGATCATGCCGGATGGCGGCCTGGTGACTACCCACGAGGACGTAACCGAGCGCCGCCTTGCCGAAGCGCAGGTCACCTACATGGCGTTTCACGACGCGCTGACCATGCTCCCCAATCGTGTGCTGTTCAAAGATCGCCTGGAAGACGCCTTGGCGCGGCGAAGCCAGGATCGGCTCCTCGGCGTCTTCTGCCTCGACCTGGATCACTTCAAGAGCGTCAACGACACGCTCGGGCATCCGATCGGCGACGCGCTGCTCAAGGTCGTGTCGGAGCGCTTGCTCGCCAGCCTCGAGGGCCGCGGCCTCGTGGCGCGGCTGTCGGGCGATGAATTTGCCGTCGTGGTGACCGAGCTCGGCAACCCGGATGCCGCGGCGTCGCTGGCGGCGATCATCGTCGATGCGCTCAGCAAACCCTATGAGATCCAGTCGAACCAGATCGAGATCAGCACCAGCATCGGGATCGCGCTGGCGCCGCAGCACGGCAACGACGCCGACACGCTGCTCAAGAACGCCGACATGGCACTTTACCGCGCAAAGGCGGAGGGCCGGCGGATGCACCAGTTCTTCCACCACGAGATGGACGCCGAGCTCCAGGCCCGTCGGGCGCTGGAGATGGACTTGCGCGAAGCCCTCGCGCGGGAAGAGCTGGAACTCTATTACCAGCCGCTTCTCGACGCGAAGGAAGAGGTCATCAACGGCTTCGAAGCATTGCTCCGCTGGCACCACCCGACGCGCGGTCTCGTCGGTCCCGTCGACTTCATCCCGCTCGCGGAGGATACGGGCCTGATCGTGCCGATCGGCGAATGGGTGCTGCGGCAGGCTTGCGCCGAGGCCGCGGGTTGGCCGTCCGACGTCAAGGTCGCCGTCAACCTGTCCTCGGTCCAGTTCAAGAACCGCAACCTCGTTGGCGCGGTTATCGGCGCATTGTCGTCCGCGCAAATCAGCCCGCAGCGGCTCGAACTCGAGATTACCGAGTCGGTGCTGCTCGAGGACAATAGGGCGACGTTGAAGCGGCTGCATCAGCTGCGCGCCATCGGTGCGCGAATTTCTATGGACGATTTCGGCACCGGCTATTCCTCGCTCAGCTATCTGCAGTCCTTCCCGTTCGACAAGATCAAGCTCGATCAGTCATTCGTCAGCGAACTTGCCGAAAAACAGGAAAGCCTGGCGATCATCCGTGCCGTTGCCGGGCTCGGCAAAGGAATGGGAATGCTGACAACCGCCGAGGGCATCGAAACGCCTGAACAGCTGCGCATCCTGCGCGAGGCCGGATACGGCGAGATGCAGGGCAATCTGTTCAGTCCGGCGGTGCCCGCGAGCGAACTGCCGGATCTGTTCGAGCGGTTCGGCCGCCGCCGCGCGGCCGTCGCCTAGCCGTCGCGCCCGCGCAGAACGGCCGTTTGCCGCGGACTGGCGCCGCCACGCGACATCCTTGCGCCACATTCATCGCGGGTTCAGCGCCCTTGGACCAAAAGCCCGAGCCTCCCAACCGCCCAAGGAGTCTCGCACGATGAATATCTCCCTCGCCAACTTGTTACGACGACGATCGCCGGCGTCCGGCGGCGTCGGTCGATCGGTCGCCCGTTCTCGGTCGATCAAAGCCCTGTTCTGGGGCGTCCTATTGGCCAGCGTCACAAGCGTCGCCGTCGCATCGCCGGCATCGGCGCAGCTGGTCAGGATCCAGCAGGTCAGCTCCGGCCGCCATCTCGACGCCTGGGAAACCAGCAACTACGACTTCCGCGCCGTCGTCTGGTCGCAGCAGGACAACGATTCGCAGCTGTGGCGCATGGTTCATGTCGATGGTGACGTCTACAAATTGCAGCAGGTAAACACCGCCCGCTATCTCGACGCTCATCAGTCCGACGATCAGGATTGGAACGCCGTCACGCGGCCCAATCAGAACAACAACACACAGCAATGGCTGATCACCGATCTCGGCGGCGACATCCATTTCATCCAGCAGGTCAGCACCGGCCGCTATCTCGACGCGCATGAGAGCGAAGCCAACGGCTGGCGTGCCGTGACGCGCGCGTTCCAGAACAACGCCACACAGCAATGGCGGATCACCATCGTCCGCTACGAGATCAATCCCGGCATCCTCGTGCCGATTGATCCCGGCATCCTGTTCCCGCCGTCCCTGCCGCCGCCCCCGCCGCCGGTCCACTCGAGCGGTGCATTCGACCTGGCTCCGCCGCTGATGGCCAATGTCGATCAGGGGAACATCGGTTTCGCCGGCGCCGACCTGCACCACTTTGCGCCGAACCTGAACGATCTCGCCCTGGTACCGATCAACGGTGCGGCGATCTCGTTCACCAACGGCGCTCAGCGGGGATATGCCGGCTGCTCGGCCGCCGCCTTCTCCGGCACGCCGGTGACGACTTCGTCGATCAGCGTGGGTGACTATCTCTGCGTTCGCACCAACGAAGGCCGCATCAGCGAACTCCGGGTGACCGGCATCGGCGCCATCCTCGGCGTCCTGTCGATCAGCTACACCACCTGGCAGTAGGCACGGCCGTCTTCCACACCGCGGAAAAGGAAAGGCCGGCGCCCGGCGCCGGCCTTTCTCTATTTGATGTCCCGGTTGGCGCCCGTCAGTCGCCGCCGGCGGGGACCGCATACAGCACGACGGTGGCTTCGGTGGTGATGCCGAACTCGTTGCCCCAGGAGTTCCTGACATAGGTCGCCACGGCTGCGATCTCGCGGTTCGTCAGCCGGCCGGCGAAAGCCGGCATGCCATGCGATTCATAGCCCCCGAGAATGAGTCCGATCAGGCTCGCATTGGCGCTCACATAATCGTTGCCGGCGAGGGCTGGAGCTCCTCCACCTTCGCCGTTGGCGCCGTGACAGGAAGAATTCCCGCAAGCCGCCTTCCTGATGTAAACCTCCTGACCCTCATCCATGAGGGCGGCGAACAGCGCCGGATCGGGCTCGGCTTGCGCGACGGCGTTGGTTTGTGACAAGGCCACAAATCCGGCCATCGCCAGCGCCCCCAAAGCCGTGGTCAAGGTTAGCTTTTTCATGTCGAATCCTTCTGTCCGCTGCCGCGTTGGCGTCCGCCGCGACTTTGTCGCTTTGCGTGCTGCGAACGCTCCCGGCGATTTAGCCCCCGCTACCGGTAGCCCACCACCTGCTCGGGTGTGACAATGCCGAATGAGTTTTCGAACGAGTTGCGGATGAACGTCGCCACGGCGGCTATTTCACGGTCGGACAAGCGGCCGAAGTTCGGCATGTAAGCGCCGCCGCGGATCACCTGGTCCATGATTGTGGAGACCGATGCCAGCCGCCCGTTGGCGATGAAGGCCGGCCCTTCGCCGCCGCCGCCCTGGGCGCCGTGGCACCCGGTGCAGTTCTGGCGGAAGATGGCTTCGCCCTCGGTTGTCAGCGTGGCAAGGAGAGCGGCGTCGTCTGCCGGCTGCGCCTGGGCGATCCCCACTCCTGCCGCGACCAACAAACCAAGACCGGCCACGACCTTGAGGCCCGCATTGACGTGACGCATTCACTCCTCCCTGTTGCTATTTGGCCCGCGGCCGATCCGCCGGGGCCGTCTGCTCGATTCGGCGAAGACCGCCGTCTTCTTAGCCCAGCAGGGAATGGCCAATCAACGGTTCGGCGACCCCGAACGCGAAGTTTTTACTGTCCGTTTCTCAAGGCCATACCGACTATTGATAGAATCCGATTGCCTCCAAGACTGCCGTATCGGGCTCCAGCGGCGATTGGCCGGCGCGGAAACCGTTCCGGCGAAGAATATAGGCGACCAGGGCGGCGGCCTGCACGTCGTTAACACTAACGGGGAGGTTCTTCCGGTTGAGGATATAGTCGAACAGGGCACCCACATTTCCGGGATACCAGCGCCGTTCGAAATTGGGTCCGGCGAGGGCGGGCGCGTCGCCGAGGCCGCCGATATCGACGCGGCCGCGAAGATCGTCGCCATGGCAGACGGCGCAATCGAACTCGTCGAAATATCCGGCGCCGAGTTCCGCCTGGACGGCCGTGAACGCCGCGGGAAGGAGACCGGGGCGCGGAGCGCCGATCGCTCCACGGAGCGGGTAGGGTTCCGGGGCGAGCAATCGGAGATAGGCGATGATTGCGGCGCGCTCGGCCTCGTCGGCGACGCCGGTGAAGCCCATGCGCGTTCCCGGGATTGCCAGCGACGGGCCCTCCAGGAACGCGTCGAGCAGCGGCAGCGTCCATATTTCGCCGGCCGCGTTGAGCGCCTGAAGCGCCGGCGAATAGTCGAATAGCGGGTCGCCGCCGACCGGATTGCCGAGAAGGTCGAACAGATTCGGGCCGACGAGGACCGCGGCCGCCTCGCCGAACCGGTGGCAGCCTCCGCAGCGGGCGCTCGCCAGGGCTTCGCCCCGTCCGGCATCGGCCGCTTCGATGCGCGTGGCGAGCGCGGTCGCCCCGCCGCCGCCGCCGATGCCGAGCGCGGCCGCCGCCGACCGGTCGGCAAGATCGACAAGAAAGGCGATGACGTTCGCCCGATCGGCCGGGTCTGCAATTCCCGCCCGGCTCATCGCCGTGCCCGGCACCGCGCCGGTCGGGTCGGCAAGGAACGCGTCGAGCCGGGCAAGGTTCCATTCGAGCCCGGCGTCGCGGAGTGCGACGAACGCCTCGGAAAAGATGAAGCCCTCGGCGCCGCCGATGAGTGCCCCCACCACTCCGGCGAGCGGCGGTCCCACTTGCGCCTCGCCGGCCGCGCCCTGCGGATCGGCGGATAGCGAATGGCAGCCGGCACATCGCTGGGAAAATCGCCATCCGGCATCGGCGTCGGCGGCCTCGATGCGCGCGAGCAATTCGTCGTCAACGGTGAAGTCGGCGGCAAGGGGCGCCGCGAGGCCAACCTCACCGGCTGGCTCCACAGGACCGTCCGGTGCCGCCGCCGCGCTTCGCGGGATGTCGGCAGGTTCGGGCGGCGGCGGCTCGGCCGCGGCCGCGTTGTCCTCTGCCGGCGGCTCGACCGGCCGGCCCAGCTCCGCCGGCGGCTCGACAATGACCGGCGGCGCCGCCGCTTCTGCCACCGGGATCTCATCCGCGGCGGCAACCGGCGGCTCGACGGGAACCTCGGCACGCTCGGCATCCGAACCGCCGTCGCAGCCCGCAACCGCCAACAGGAACACAACCGCAAGCAAGGCCGGGCGGGACCACCGGGTTTCGTGCAATGGCGGATGGAAGCGGGCGGTCATCTCTCGCGGGGGTTAGCAGAAAACGGCCATAAGCGCCCGCCTCGCCGGCGGCGTTGACGGTCACTCGCGGCAGATTCGCTCACCGCCGCAGTCTCCGGCAACGCAATTCATCGGGATCAGGTCCGGGGTCCAGCTGGCGCACCCGACAGGATTCGAACCTGTGACCTCTGCCTTCGGAGGGCAGCGCTCTATCCAACTGAGCTACGGGTGCCGGTCTCGCCGGGGCGATGGCGCCTGATACCGCAGGCTTGGGGCTCGGGCAATGACCGCCGGACGCGGTCGGGGCCACGGATGGCCGGCGCGCGAGGTGCGCCTTACCGCGCGATCCGGTCGGTGAACCACTCCGTCAGGGCGACCCAGACCTGGTCCTTTTCGCCGGCATCCTCGATCCCGTGGTCGATGTTGGGATTGTCGTTGATCTCGACGACGAAGAGGCCGTTCGGCGTTTCCTTGATGTCGACGCCGTAGAGCCCGTCACCGATCAGCTGGGCCGCTCGGACGCCGATGTCGATCACCGCCGGCGGCGCCTCGCCGAGCCGCACCGCGGTGAAGCCGCCCTCGACGATCTTGCCGTCGGCGCGGTGCTTGACGATCTGCCAATGACCGCGCGCCATCCGGTATTGGACGACGAACAGCGGCCGGCCGCCGAGGACGCCGACGCGCCAGTCGAAGCTGGTCGGGGCGTAGGTTTGCGCCAGCACAAGGTCGGTGTCGCCGAGCCATTCCTTTGTGAGCTTCTCGAACTCGCCGGCGTTCTCGATCCGCTTGACGCCGCGGCTGAACGACGAGTCGGGGATCTTCAGCACCATCGGAAAGCCGAGCTCGTCGCCTGCCCGGGCCAGATCTCCCGGGCCTCCCATGATCACCGTCGGCAACACCGCTATGCCGTTGGCGCTCATCAGTTCATGGAGATAGATCTTGTTGGTGCAGCGGATCATCGACACCGGATCGTCGATGACCGGCATCCCTTCCTGCGCCGCGCGCCGCGCGAAGCGATAGGTGTGATTGTTGATCGACGTCGTCTCGCGGATGAACAGCGCGTCGAATTCGGCGAGCCGGGGCAATTCCCGGCGGGTAATCGGTTCGACTTCGACGCCGAGCTTCGCCGCGACCTTGGCCCAGTGCTTCAGCGTCTTCAGCGTCGACGGCGGCAGCACTTCGACCGGATCGTAAAGCGTGGCGAAGGAGAACTTCGCCGGTGTCCGCGTCTTCAGCGACCGCCACTGGCGCTTGCTGTGCCGATGCAGCGATTCGTAAAAGAAGCGGAGATCGGGCTCCTTGAGCTTGTTTATCGCGAGGGGTGACAATCGTCTGATCTGCGGGCGCCCGCCGGTTTCGATCCCCACCTCGAGCACGGGGCAGCGGAACCAGTCGAACAGCACCCGCGCGAAACGGTCGAAGCGCCGGTCGGTGGTGAACCCGAAGGCGACGAGCAGCCGGTCCGGAACCTCGCCGTTGGCATCGCTGGCCGTAGCTTTGGCGAGCTGGTCCTCGAGGTCGGGCAGCGCCAGGGCGTAGAGTGTCCGGCTGCCGAGTTCCATGATCGTCTCGACCGTCGGCATCACGCGGTGGCCGCGGGCCTCGGCGAGCAGCGAGCAATAATAGCCCCGGCTTTGATAGGCGAAGGTTCGCGACAGGTTGATGATCTGCGGCCGGCTCCCCTGGAACAGCTGCGGCCGCGCCAGATAATCTCTTGTCGTGATGACTTTGTGGGGAGTTGCCGCGTTGTCGAAATCGCGCAGCGAATCGACAAGGATGAGCCAGTTTGCCACTGAGGTTGTGTTCTAGCCTCCGACCCCGATCGCGTCGGCCCGGGCGCCAGGGTGCCGGGGCGCCTGTGCCAAGTCCGATACGCCCGCGCCGCGGCGAGCGCAAACGCTTTGGCCGCGGCCCCCACACCAAGCGGGACGTGATCGCCTCATCACTTCGATACTTGGCTCGCAGGGCCCAAATCCTTGACCATACGGATCGCGGCAGCCCCGTCGGAATAGTAGTCCGGCACCCGCGCGAACTCGCGATAGCCGCTGCGCTGATACCGGGCCAGAAGCCGGGCATTGTCTTCCCGGATCTCGAGCCTTACCCCGCGATAGCCGTTGCCCCTGGCCGCCTGTTCGATCCCGTCGAACAACCGCCAGGCGGCGCCGCGGCCGCCATGCTCCGGCAGCACCGCGAGCGACACGAAGCGGACATAGGGCGAGTTCCGCCGGACGAGGCCGAGCGCATAGCCGGCCACCGCGCCGCCGAGGATGTTCTGCTCGGCGACGAGGAGGAAATTCGGGGTATCGACATGCCGCCGGAAAGCCCTGGCGTCCATCAAGAAACCGCCATAGATCGCCGGATCGAAGGCCGTCTCCTCGATCGCGGCGAGCCGCGGCACGTCCTCGGCACGGGCAGGGCGAATGCGATAGGGTGGGTGGCGCTGCACTTCGGATTCGGACATTGCCGGGCTGGTCGCCCTCGAAACGGTGGCCACGCGGGCTCCTGCCCGGACAACACTGTCGCCATCGCGCGCCGATATGGGTGACATTGGAGCGGAACGCCAGCGGGGATTGCCGTTTGACCGAAGAATTTTTTAACGCCTTCTATGCCGCCGGCACCGGCTATTACGGCGCGGCCACCCGGCCGGAGTTCGAGGCGTTCCTCAAGACCCTGCCGGGGCGCCATCCCAGGTGCCTCGATCTTGCCTGCGGGCAGGGACGTCACGCCATCCCGGCGGCTCTTGCCGGCGCCAGGGTCCACGCCATCGACTACTCCCGCGTCGCCATCGATCAGCTCGCCGCAATCGCGGAGACCGAGGGCCTCGCGATCGATGCCGAATGCGCCGACATCCGAAGGCTCTCGCTGGATCCGGGAGCCTACGACGCCGCATTTCTCGTCAGTACCCTCAGCCACTTCGACGCCGCCGAACTCGGTCCGATCGTCGACGCGACATTCGACGCGCTGAAGCCCGGCGGGCAGGTATTCGTCGAGGGTTTCACCACGGCCGATCCGGCCTATCGCGGCGACGGCGATTCGTCGGAGACGGCCGGCGCGCTCAGGCATTTCTTCGAACCGGGGGCGCTTGCCGACCTCTTCCGCGGCTTCACGATCAGCGGCTACCGCGAGTTCGTCGAGGACGACAGGGCGCATGGGCCCGTTCATCGGCACGGGGTCGCGCTTCTGATCGGCCGGAAGGACTAAGCGTCAGCTCCCCGGTTCGGCCGCCGCCGCGACCTTCCGGGGCGCCGGTTCGTTGTGGACCCAGAGATAGACCGCAACGAACGAGATCGCCGCCCACAGCGTCGCGAACCACATCGTCGACTGGTAGGCGGTGCCAAAGGCGCCTTCGAGCACAGTGTAGGCGGCGTCCGTTTCCGCCGGAAGGACGCCGAACCGGTCCCCGCCGGCGCCGGCATTGTTGAGAAATATGACGCTCGCGAAGGCCCCGAGGCTGGCAACGGCAAATAGGCCGCCGATCCGGCTCGCGGCGTTGTTGACCCCCGACGCCGCCCCGGATTTCCCCTCCGGCGCCGCATTCATCACCGCCGTCGTCAGCGGCGAGACGACCACCGTCATTCCGAGCGAGAGCACGACGATCGGCACGAGAATCCCCAGCCAGTAGCTTGGATGCGCGAGCGCGAACAGCGCGCAGGACAGCGTCACCACCGCGGTGCCGACGAGCAGGAACTGCCGCGGCCCGAACCGGTCGGAGAGGCCGCCCATATAGCGCGAGCCGGCGCCGATGATGAGGCCGACCGCCGACAGCGTCAGCCCCATCTGGGTCGGCGACATGCCGCGATGGACCTCGAGCTCGAAGGGGATGAGGAACAGGAGGCCCGCCAGACAGCCGTAGAGGAACACGGTGGAGATGGCGGTGCCGGTGAACACGCGCGACCTGAAGAGGATGAGCGGCATGATCGGATTTGCCGCCTTCGATTCGACGTAGACGAAAACGAAGACGGCGACGATCCCGCCGGCGATCAGCGCATAGACGAAGCCCGGGACATCCAGCCCCTCGGAGAAGGCGGAGAGCCCGTACGCGAGCGCGCCGAATCCGGCAATCGCGAGAAACGAGCCGATCCAGTCGATCGACCCCTGCGCCGCCGGATCCTTGCTCTCCGGCACCGCCCGCAGCGTCATCCAGATGGCAAGGGCCGCCAGCGGCACATTGATCCAGAACACCGCCCGCCAGTCGAGGAGATCGATGAGGAAGCCGCCGATCGGCGGGCCGAGGGCGGTCGTCGCCGCCGATGCCGCGGCCCAGGTGCCGATCGCTTTGCCGCGCACCTCCCGCGGGAAGCAGGCGGTGATGATGGCAAGGCTTTGCGGCACGAGGAGCGCCGCGCCAATCCCTTGGATCACGCGCGCGGCGACGAGGATGGCGACATTGGGCGCCGCTGCGCAGGCGACCGAGGCGGCCGC
>CAYOBK010000038.1:0-4122 GCA_964402275.1 uncultured Bauldia sp. | reverse complement strand
CGCTCCGCTCGATCTCGAAGACCTTCTCAAACGGCACGCTCGCCCTCAAGGACATGTCGATCGACATCGGCGCGGGCGAATTCCTGAGCCTGCTTGGACCGTCCGGTTGCGGCAAGTCGACCGCGCTCCGTATCATCGCCGGGCTCGGCGAGCCGACCTCCGGCACGATCGAGTGGCCGGGCGCTACGTTCGATCCGGCCGGCAAGCCGGAGCGCGAGATCGGTTTCGTATTCCAGGAACCGACGCTGATGCCGTGGGCGACGGTCTTCAACAACGTCTGGATGCCGCTCCGGCTGAAAGGCATGTCAAGATCCGCGGCGCGCGAGAGCGTCATGGACGCGCTCGCCATGGTCGGGCTGGAGAAGTTCGCCGGCTCCTACCCGCGCGAACTTTCCGGCGGCATGCGAATGCGCGCGTCGATCGCGAGGGCGCTCGTCACCAAGCCGCGGCTGCTGCTCCTCGACGAGCCGTTCGCCGCGCTCGACGAGATCACGCGCTTCCGTCTCAACGACGAATTGCTGGCGCTGTGGCGGCGTTTCGGCTGGACCGTCGTCTTCGTCAGCCATTCGATTTTCGAATCCGCCTATCTGTCGCAGCGGATCGAACTGATGACGCCGCGGCCGGGGCGGATCGCGCGGGAGTTCGTCGTCGACGGACCAGTTCCGCGCGGCGAATCCTACCGCACCAGCCCGGCATTCAATGCGATCTGCCGCGACATCTCCGCCGAGCTCGATCGCGTCATGCTCGCCGGCGCCGAGGTCGGCTGATGAACCGGCGGAGCGCCCTGTTGCACGTCGCCGTGCCGATCATCTCGCTCGCCGTGTTGATCGTCGTCTGGCACTTCGCCGCCCGGTCGACCGAGACGTTCATCCTGCCGACTCCGGCCGAAGTCTTCGACACGCTGATCGAGGATTGGCCGATCATCGGCCCGGCGCTGTGGGTGACGCTGAAGCTGACACTCCTCGCCCTCCTCCTCGCCGTAATCGGCGGCGTCGCGCTCGCGGTGCTGATGATCCAGTCGCGCCTGATCGAAATCGCTCTTTATCCTTATGCGGTTATCCTTCAGGTCACGCCGATCATCGCCATCGCCCCGCTGCTTCTCATCTGGGTGCCCGAGACACAGGCGGCGCTTCTGATCCTCGCCTTCATCGTTGCCTTCTTTCCGATCCTCACCAACACCGCGCAGGGACTGAAATCGGCCGATCACAATCTCCTCAATTTGTTCGATCTTTACGGCGCGCGCCGTTGGCAGACGCTGCTGCTTTTGCGAACGCCGAGCGCGCTGCCTTATTTCCTGACCGGGCTCAGGATCGCCGGCGGGCTGGCGCTGATCGCCGCCGTCGTCGCCGAATTCGCCGCCGGCACCGGCGGCGCCCGATCCGGACTCGCTTATCGCATTCTCGAAGCGCAGTTCTGGCTCGACACGCCGCGTGCATTCGCGGCGCTGCTGATGCTGGCGATCACCGGCGTTGCGATTTTTTCCGCCACCAGCGCGATCTCCTATTGGGCGATGCGACGATGGCACGAAAGCGCGGCGGAGCGTGAGAACTAAGCCGGCAATCCAACTACGCCGTGCATTGACTGCCGGCTCCCCTCGCGCGAACATGATCCCCGCGGCAGACCGGAGGCGAGGCCAATGGGCAGGAACCATCACAAGTCGATGGCTGTCAGGATGTCTACCGCAACCAGGGTTTACCGCGCACGCATAGGAGGAATGCTCTCCGCGATCGGCTTACACGCCGGACAGGAAGGCGTCCTCAAATCGCTGGACCGACAGGACGGTCAGTCGATGACCGAACTCGCCGCGATGCTCGGCGTGCAACCGCCGACCGTCACCAAGATGGTCGGCCGCCTCGCGAGCAAGGGTTATGTGGAGCGCCGCGGCTCCGAGTCGGACGGGCGGCTGGCGCATGTCTATCTCACCGACGCCGGCAAGGGCGCGGTCAAGGAGATCGACCGCATGCTGCGGCAAGTCGAACGCCAGGCGCTCGTCGGCATCGGCAGCAAGAACCAGAAGCGCCTCGGCAAGATGCTGCGCCGCATCGCCCGCAATCTCGGCGCCGACGCGGTGGACAGCGCCCTCTAGCGCATGGCTCGGGCTTCGGAGCTGTCCAAAGGCGGCAGGGCAGCCCTTCCGCCGGGCGCTTGTCCGGCGCGGACATTCGCCTTAGGAAGGCGGCCGAGGAGACAACGGGGGCACGATTCGAAACATGCGCACCGATTATTCGTCCGGCATGGCTCTGGCTCCGGCGCTTTGGCCGGCCAGGGTCAATCCCTGGGTCCGCAACATTGTGCTGGTTCTAGTGGGCACTGGGATCCTCACCCTGTCCGCAAAAATCAACGTTTTGACGCAGCCGGTTCCCATAACGCTCCAGACGCTCGCCATCATGTTCATCGCGGCGGCTTACGGTCGTTGGCTCGCGGTTGCCACCGTGGTCGCCTATCTCGCCGAAGGCTTTGCCGGAATCCCGGTTTTTGCGAACTCGTCCGTTGCCGGACCCTCCTATTTCCTCGGGCCGACGGGCGGCTTCCTGATCGGCTTCATTCCCGCCGCCTTCATTGTCGGGTGGGCAGCGGACCTGGGGTGGGATCGTTCCGCACCACGTCTTGCGGCAGCCATGGTGGTAGGTGACGCAGTCGTCTTCGCGTTGGGCGTTGCCTGGCTCGCCTGGTTCGCGACACTATCAAGCGGCGCCACGGGCGGAATTGGGCTGAGCCGCGCATGGGCGGCCGGCGTTGAGCCGTTCCTGCTCGCCGACGCCCTGAAGATCGCGATCGCCGCCCTGGCGGTTCCTGCCGGCTGGATCCTGCTCGACCGCAGCCGGCAGCCTTAGAGGCGCCGGCCCGCAGCGCGGGCTAGCCCACAGGAAGGCGCCTGCCCGCTTCCAAGAATCGCGCGTTTCCGCTAAGGCTTGGCGGCGATTGCGGATGAAGGTCCGAAAGAAATCGCGCGACGGAGCCGTTGACTGGCGGGACGGATCGAGCGTGGCCATCGAATACGCACCCGAAAGCGGGCAGCGGCAGCCCGCCGAAAAGGCGGCCCTCACCCCTGATATCACGGTCGTCGTCCCGACCTTCAACGAGGTCGAGAACGTTCCGCTCCTGGTGCAGCGGCTCGAAACCGCGCTCGGCCGGCATAATTGGGAGGTCGTGTTCGTCGACGACGATTCGCCCGACGGCACGGCCGACGTCATCCGCGGCATCGCCCGGCGGAACCACCGCGTCCGTCTGATCCATCGCGTCGGCCGACGCGGTCTTTCCAGCGCCTGCGTCGAGGGTGTGTTGTCCTCTTCCGCCCCGCTTTTCGCCGTGATGGACGCCGACTTGCAGCATGATGACAGCAAGCTCGACGCGATGATTCACAAATTGGTTGAAGACGATCTCGACGTCGTCGTCGGCAGCCGCTACGTCGATGGCGGCGATACGCGCGGCCTCAGCAGCGGCCGGCTGCGGTTGAGCCGCGTCGGCACCTGGCTGGGCCAGCGGCTGCTCAGGGCCGAGCTCAGCGACCCGATGAGCGGCTATTTCGTCATGCGCCGCACGGCGTTCGAGCGATCTGTTCGCCGCCTTTCGCTGCAGGGCTTCAAGATCCTGCTCGACATTTTCGCCTCGGCCGAGCGCCCTCTGCGCTACGCCGAAGTGCCGTGCGAGTTCCATCCGCGCCAGCACGGCGAGAGCAAACTCGACACGATGGCGGCGTGGGAATTCGGCCTGCTCCTCCTCGACAAGCTCGTCGGGCGCTGGGTGCCGACGCGCTTCATCCTGTTCGCGCTGGTCGGCGGCAGCGGCATGGCGGTGCACCTCGCCACCGCCGCCGCGCTCGGCGCACCCCGCGCGGCCGATCCCACCGCTTTCATCTGGCCGCAGATCGGCGCCGTGGCGGTGGCAATGACCTGGAATTTCTTCGTCAACAATCTCATCACCTATCGCGACCGGCGGCTCCGCGGCTGGCGCCTCCTTGGCGGGCTCCTCTCGTTTTATTTGATCTGCTCCGCCGGAGCGCTCGCCAATATCGGCGTCGCGCATCTGGTTTTCGCCGAGGAGCCGATCTGGTGGATCGCGACGCTTGCCGGCGCGCTGATCGGCGCGGTCTGGAATTTCGCGGTTTCGAGCTACCTCACT
>CAYOBK010000037.1:0-2261 GCA_964402275.1 uncultured Bauldia sp. | reverse complement strand
TGGCTCAGGCTCCAGCAGGAGAAGTCGGCATTACCGCAACCGGGGCAGCTTCTCGTCGAGACCTTCCCGCGCGGCGCCCGCCACTACCTCGTCGCCTATCCGTTCGAGGGGCGCCTGGTCCACCAGACGCTCGGCATGCTGCTCACCCGGCGCCTCGAACGAGCCGGCCTGAAACCGACCGGCTTCGTCGCGACCGACTATTCGCTCGCGGTCTGGGGGCTTGAAGACATCGGCGGCGCCTTCGCGAGGGGAAGCCCCACCGCCGACGCGCTGTTCGACGAGGACATGCTGGGCGACGATCTCGAGGCCTGGATGGCCGAGAGCTACCTTCTCAAGCGGACCTTCCGGAACGTTGCGCTTATCTCCGGGCTGATTGCCAAGCGACATCCGGGCCAAGAGAAGACCGGACGTCAGGTCACGGTCTCGACCGACCTCGTCTACGACGTGCTCCGGCGCTTCGAACCCGACCATATCCTTCTCCAGGCGACATGGCACGACGCGGCAACAGGTCTCCTCGATATTGCCAGGCTCGGCGAAATGCTCTCGCGCATACAAGGGCGAATCATCCATAAGAGACTAGATCGGATTTCACCGCTGGCGATTCCCGTGATGCTGGAGATCGGCCGCGAGGCGGTGAGCGGCGACGCGCATGAGGCCATTCTCCGCGAGGCGGCGGATGATCTGGTTCGCGAAGCGCTTGAATAAGGGCTGGGAGGAGCCGGGTCTTGCAGGCTTTCGCGCGGGTATTGCCCGAATCGACACCGCTGCGGCCCGACCGATACCCGGAGCCGGCGGATATCGACGTCGCGGGCACTGCCTTCCGCGGCCTTGCCAACGGGGCCCTCTGGCAGGAGGCGGATCGCCTCCTCATCGTCGCCGACCTCCATCTCGAGAAAGGAGCGGCCCTCGCGCGGCGCGGGCAGCTGCTTCCGCCCTACGACACCGCGGTGACTTTGGCGGCGCTGGCGGCCGTCATCCTCAGATACAATCCCGCCTGCGTCGTCGCCCTTGGCGACTCCTTTCACGACAATGAGGGTGCGCGGCAACTCCTCGCCTATGACCGGGCTGCGCTGGCGGCGCTGCAGCGCGGGCGCGACTGGATCTGGATCGCCGGAAACCACGACGATGATCTGCCGGGCGAGATCGGCGGGTCACGGACGGTCGAGATGAGTTTGGGTGATTTGACGCTCCGGCATGAGCCGAGGGAGGGCGATGCCTACGGCGAAATCGCTGGACATCTTCATCCGGCGGCGCGGGTTTCCGGCCGGGCCGGCTCGGTCAGGCGCCGCTGCTTCGTCGGCGACGGGCGGCGGCTGGTGATGCCCGCTTTCGGCGCTTACGCAGGCGGCCTCAACGTGCTCGACGTAGCCTTCGGCCCGCTGTTCTCCGGCGGCTTCGACGCGTTCGTCCTCGGCCTGGAGGCCGTCTATCGCGTGCCGTCGGAGCGGCTTCGCGGCGGCTGACGAGCCGGCTGGCCCCTATTGATAGAAACCCGTTCGCCCGAGGATCTCGGGATCGGGCACCAACGCGGCATCGCCGGGAGCGAAGCCGTTCCGCGCCAGGATGAAGGCGATGATGTCGGCGTAGGTTTCGGGCGCCAGGGCCCCGGGATTGCCGCGCGGCTTCCGCGACTGCACGTATGCGAAGAAGTCCTGAACAGTGCCGCGGAACCAGCGCTGAACGAAATTCGGTCCGACCAACGGCGGGGCGATGCCGAAGCCATCGTCGCGCAAGTCGATTTCGCCTCGGAGTTCCGCGCCATGGCATTCGGAACAACCGGCCCGGTAAGAGGCGGCCCCGAGGTCGACCTGAGCGGCCGTGAACGCGACCGCGTCGAGGCCCGCCTGTTCGTTGCCGATCCCCACGGCTTCGACAAACAGGGGTGGCGCTTCCGGCGACAAGGTCCGGAGATAGGCGATGATCGCAGCCCGCTCCCCGGAGTCCGCGATCCCGCCGAAGCCCATCCTTGTGCCCGGAACGGTCACCGCCGGGCGGGCGAGAAACGCGTCGAGAAAGCCGTAGGTCCATAGCGCGCCGGCATCGTTCAGGGCGCGCATCGCCGGTGAGTAGGCGAAATCGGCGGCGGCTACGGGGCTGCCGACGATCGCGGCGAGGTTGGGGCCGATAAGCGGCGCGGCGCTCTGCTCGAACCGGTGGCAGCCCGAGCAGCGGCCGGACAGCGTTCGGCCGAGATCGGGATCGGCCGCGGCAATGCGTGCAAGCAATTCCGGATCGTCGGGCACCGTGCGGCCGGACGATTG
>CAYOBK010000036.1:0-5743 GCA_964402275.1 uncultured Bauldia sp. | reverse complement strand
CTCGGCGGGTCGATCGCCGCCGAGCACGGGATCGGCCAGATGAAGCGCGATCTCCTGCCACTGGTCCGGGGTCCGGTCGAAATCAAGGTCATGCGCCGCATCAAGGCGGCGTTGGACCCCAAGGGAATCCTCAACCCCGGAAAGGTTCTGTGAACCGCGTTTCCTTACGAGGCGCTAACCCTGCCCGGTGACCGACCGCTAACCCTCTCTGGAATCACTTAAATTTAACTGCGTTCATTAAGCCGATCCCAGCCGGTCCGGGGCTATCCCGGGCTGATCCGACGCGCGGAATAACGCGCGCGGGACAAGGTCCGATCAACGGACCGGCAGGAGAGGCTAATGAGGCGCTCAATCACCTTCGACGGTTCATCCGTCGAAGGGCTTTCGCGACTGGACCCGTTCGCGCTCCCGGTGAGCTTCGCCGAGCCTCTGGCCGGCAAGCCGCCGGGAGCCGCGACTTCGGCCGTGCTCGACATCGACAGGGTGATCGTGTCGCGGCCAAGCGGGCAGCTTTCGCTGCCGATCCGGGCGTATCGCGGGATTGCGGCGCGGATGGCGATCAACAACGGCGCCCTGCGGGTGGTTCTGGAGCTCAATCATCGCGACCCGACGCTGACGCTGACGCTGGCCGCGGCCGACGACCCGGCGGACCTCGCCGCCGACTGGCTTGCCTGGAGCCGCGCGCTCCGGCTGCCGATGCTGATCATCGACCACAACGGTTTGATCAGCCGGCCGGAGGCGATGGTCGGAGCGGTGCGGACGAAGGCGCCGAAACCGCGGCGGATGCACTCCTACTTCGCCGCCCGCCGTCCGCGGTTCCTGGCGAGGCGGAAGCCGGGCTGGCGCCGACCCGCCGAGATCGTTCGCGGCGAGGAGCTGATCGCCCGCGACTGACGCTAGGCCGCGGTCAGAACCGCGTTGGCGAGAAGGCCGGCCAGCACGATCAGACCGAACGCGCGATTGGAGCGGAACAGCTTCAACGCCGCTGCTTCATCGGCATCGCCGACATTCCATGCCTGCCAGCCGAGTTGAACCGCGCCGACCACGAGGCCGGCATAGGCGGCCCAGCCGGCATCGGCGACCGCGAAGGCCGCGGCGAACAGGATGATTGCGCCGCCGTAGAAGGCCGACACCGCGCTCGCGACGTGACGGCCGAAGAGCAGCGCCGTGGAACCGATGCCGATCAGGGCATCGTCCTCCTTGTCCTGGAGAGCGTAGATCGTGTCGTAGCCGATCACCCAAAGGACGCAGCCGGCATAAAGCAGAAGCGGCGCGGCCGTGACCGAAACCGCTTCGGCAGTCCAGCCGACGAGCGCGCCCCAGGAGAAGGCAAGGCCGAGGCCGATCTGCGGCCAGTAGGTGACGCGCTTCAGCAACGGATAAAGCGCCACCAAGATGAGCGATCCGAGGCCGAGCCGGATCGTGAGCGGGTTGAACTGCAGGAGCACGGCCAGCCCGACCAGCGATTGGGCGGCGAGAAAGAGCGCCGCCCTGGCAACGCTGACGTGGCCAGAGGGAATCGGGCGGCCCCGGGTTCGCGCCACCGACGCGTCGAGGTCGCGGTCGACGATGTCGTTGTAGGTGCAGCCCGCGCCGCGCATGGCGACCGCGCCGACGAGGAACAGCGCCAATGTCAGAACGGCGGGATAGGCGCGGCCGGCCGAACCGGCGGCGAGCGTCGCCGACCACCAGCACGGCAGCAACAACAGCCACCAGCCGATCGGCCGGTCCCAGCGGGCGAGCCGCGCGTAGGGGCGGACGGCTGACGGTGCGAACCGATCGACCCAGTTCTCGGGCGGCGCGTCGGGAATGCTTTGCGTGTTGTCGGACAAGCCTCTTCCCCGGAGCCATTCGGCGGCTGACAGGCACGGCGGCCGTGTTAAACAGCGCCGTCCTTCATCGGCGATCCTAGCAGCCTATGCGCATTCTTCTCATCGGGTCCGGCGGCCGTGAACATGCGCTTGCATGGAAATTGGCTCAATCCCGCCAATGCGAGGCCCTTTTTGCGGTCCCAGGCAACCCGGGCATCGCCGCGCATGCGACGCTGGTCGCCATCGATCCGGCCGATCGGAAGTCGGTGGTTGCTCTCGCGCGAGACGAACGAGTCGACCTCGTGGTCATCGGTCCGGAGCAGCCGCTGGTCGGCGGCCTCGCGGATGCACTCATGGGCGCCGGCGTGCCGGTGTTCGGCCCCTCTGCGGCAGCGGCGAGACTCGAGGGCTCGAAGAGCTTTGCCAAGGCGCTGTGCGCGGAACTCGGCATCCCGACCGCCAAGGCGCGCCACTTCACCGGCGAGAACGCGGCGGCCGACTACATCCGCCGGCAAGGAGCGCCGATCGTGGTGAAGGCCGACGGGCTGGCAGCCGGGAAAGGCGTGACGGTGGCGGCCACCGTCGAGGAGGCTCTTGCCGCGAACGCAGCTTGCTTCGGAGCCGACCCGGCAAGCGGGGTCGTGATCGAGGAGGTGCTGGCAGGAAGGGAGGCCTCGCTCTTCGCACTGTCCGACGGCGAAACCGTAATCCCGTTCGGGACGGCGGAGGACTACAAGCGTGCCTTCGATGGCGACAAGGGGCCGAACACCGGCGGCATGGGCGCGATCTCGCCCGCCCCGGCGCTGTCGTCGGCGATGACCGAGCGCGCGATGGATGAAATCCTGCGGCCGACGATCGCCGGAATGGAGGCCCGCGGCACCCCGTTCCGCGGCGTTCTCTATGCCGGCCTGATGATCACCGGCCAAGGCCCGAAGCTGATCGAATACAACGTCCGCTTCGGCGACCCGGAATGCCAGGCGCTGATGCCGCGGCTCGAATCCGACCTAGCGGAAATCCTCCTTGCCGCCGCCACTGGCCGGCTCGCCGGGACCGAGGCCAACTGGTCCCGACGTCACGCCGTAACGGTGACAATGGCCAACCTCGGCTACCCTGGCGCCTACGAAAAAGGCGGCGAGATCAGCGGCCTCGACACAGCGCTCGGTGCCGCCGACGTCGTCGTTTTCCACGCCGGAACGTCGGCGGACGGGTCGCGGCTTCTGGCCACCGGCGGGCGGGTGCTCAACGTTACGGCGTTGGGCGACAATGCCGAGGAGGCGCGGCAACGGGCTTACGCCGCCGTTGCCCGCATCGATTGGCCGGGCGTGCATTACCGAACGGACATCGCGGCTGGCGGCTGACCGGACGATCCCCGGACACCCTACCGCCTCCGGGGCGCCAGCCGCTTCGTGACCTCGGCCGCCAGAGTGTCCGGCTCGTCGCTGCCGATTCGGTAGCGATGCCCGGATTTCGTTCGCATCTCGACCGCACAGAGCCCGCGGACGTTGTAGAGCCAGCCCTGAGGCGTTAGGTGGATGCCCCAGCCATACCACCAGCGATTCCGCACCGCCCTCGCCTCAACGACGTCTTCAAGCCGCAGGCGCTTCCGCCAGAACCCGCCACGAAAGAACCAGTCGACAGTGTCCGGCCCGACGACGATGGTAAGCAACGAGAAGGTCCAGGCGGCCCACAGCAGGGGAATGAACGCCACCACGACCAGGGGCGCAAAGAATGTGAGCACAGCCAGGATCACCAGTGCGGCACCCAACAGCGTCTTCGGGACCATCCCGAAACGTTGCTCGTGCCGGTACATTGCCGGGCCTCCATTCGCCGCCCTCGGGCGCGATTGCCGATTGGGGACATGATGACATCGCAACCGATGCCGAACAATCTCGATGCCTATTGGATGCCGTTCACACCTAACCGGCAGTTCAAATCGGCGCCGCGCATTCTCGTCGGCGCCAACGGCATGTACTACCGTACCAGTGACGGCCGCGAGATTCTCGACGGCACGGGCGGGCTCTGGTGCTGCAATGCCGGCCATAACCGGCCGCGCATCGTCGATGCGATCCGCAAGCAGGCCGGCGAGCTCGACTACGCGCCGGCCTTCATGTTCGGCCACCCGAAGATCTTCGAGCTCGCCACCCGCGTCACCAACTATCTGCCCGACGGCTTGGACCGGATATTCTTCACCAATTCCGGTTCCGAAGCGGTCGAAACGGCGCTGAAGATCGCCAACGCCTTCCACCGCGCGAACGGCGAGGCTTCACGCTATCGTTGGATCGGCCGCGAGCGTGCCTATCACGGCGTCAATTACGGCGGGCTCTCGGTCAGCGGGCTCGGGCCCAACCGGAAGTCGTTCGGCCCGCTGATCGGCGGCGTCGATCATCTCCGCCATACCCACGATCTGTCTCGGAACGCGTTCTCGCGCGGCCTGCCGGAGCACGGCGCCGAGCTTGCCGACGACCTCGAGCGCCTTGTCACGCTGCACGATCCGTCGACCATTTCGGCGATGATCATCGAGCCGCTTGCCGGCTCCACCGGCGTATTGCTGCCGCCCAAGGGCTACCTCAAACGCATCCGCGAGATCTGCAACAAATACGGAATCCTGATGATCCTCGACGAGGTGATCACCGGTTTCGGCCGTATCGGCGCTCCGTTCGCCACGGAGGAATTCGATGTCGTCCCAGATATCGTCACCATGGCGAAGGGACTGACCAACGGGGTCATTCCGATGGGCGCCGTGGCGGTCCAGAACCGCATCTACGAGGCCTTCATGACCGGCCCCGAACATGTGCCGGAACTCCTCCATGGCTACACCTATTCGGGCAATCCGATGGCGGCCGCGGCGGCGATCGGGACGCTCGACACCTACGAGCAGGAGGGCCTCCTGACGCGCGCGAAGACGCTGGCGCCGACCTGGGAAGAAGCATTGCATTCGCTCAGGGGGCTTCCGCATGTGATCGACATCCGCAATTACGGGCTGATCGGCGCGGTCGAACTCGAGCCCATCGCAGGCGCTCCGGGTCGGCGGGCGTTCGATGCCTTCCTCGGCGCCTTCGACGCCGGCATCCTGGTCCGCTACACCGGCGACAATATCGCGCTGTCGCCGCCGCTGATCATCAGCGAAGACGAGATCGGACGCCTCGTGGAGACCTTCGGGAAGGTGCTGCGGGCGATGGGGTGAGGTTCAAATCGACCGGCCACCGCGATTTTCTCTTCGCAAGTCGGGACGAAACGTTCTCCCCCGCAAGGGGGGAGAAGGCCTTTCTCCTTCGGCTCCGTGCATCGTTCAGCGATGAGCAGAGCAAGCGACCTCCGCGTCGACGGCGCCCGGCTGTGGGCGAGCCTGATGGAGATGGCAGCGATCGGCGCGACGCCGGCGGGCGGCAGCAGCCGGCTCGCCCTCACCAACCTCGACCGCGACGCTCGGGATCTCCTCGCCAAATGGTGCCGCGAGGCGGGCACCACAGTCTCGGTCGACGGTATCGGCAACATGTTCGCTCGCCGCGAGGGCACGGACGCCGGGTCGCCGCCCGTGCTCGCCGGGAGCCATCTCGACACGCAGCCGATGGGCGGCCGGTTCGACGGCGTTCTCGGCGTCCTCGCGGCGCTCGAAATCCTCCGGTCGCTGCGGGATGCGGGCGTCGCGACCAGGCATCCGATCGAACTCGTCAACTGGACCAATGAGGAAGGCGCCCGCTTCGCGCCGGCGATGGTTGGTTCAGGCGCCTTCGCCGGCCTTCAGAGCGCCGATGTCGCGTTGCGCATTGCCGACGCCGAGGGCATCCGCTTCGGCGACGAACTGAGAGCCATTGGCTATGCCGGCGCCGCTCCCGTCGGGGGGCGTCCGATCCACGCCTATTTCGAGCTGCATATCGAACAGGGGCCGGTACTGGAGGCAGAAGGGCTCGAGATCGGCGTCGTCACCGGCG
>CAYOBK010000035.1:0-4664 GCA_964402275.1 uncultured Bauldia sp. | reverse complement strand
GCCGCCGTCGGCGGTGGCGATGGAGAATTCCAGCGCGCTCACTGCGCCGCCTCGGGATGGAGGAGGCACGCGTCGCCGTAGGAATAGTAGCGATAACCGGCGTCGATCGCATGCCGGTAGGCGGCAAGCATGGTCTCGCGGCCGGAAAAGGCCGAGACCAGCATGAAGAGGGTCGAGCGCGGCAGATGGAAGTTGGTCATCAGGAGATCGACGGCGCGGAAACGATGGCCGGGGGTGATGAAGATGCTCGTCTCGCCGGCAAACGGATGGACGATGCCGGCTTCGTCGGCGGCGCTTTCGAGGAGCCGCAGCGACGTCGTGCCGACCGCAACGATCCGGCCGCCGGCGTTCCGCGCACCGTTGATCGCGGCCGCCGATGCCTCCGAGATCGTGCCCGGTTCGGCTTGGATTCTGTGCGCGGTGGTGACATCCGCCTTGACGGGCAGGAACGTCCCCGGACCGACATGGAGCGTCAGAGGTGCGACGTCGATCCCGCCCTCGCGAAGCGAGGCGAGCAAGTGTTCGGTGAAATGGAGACCGGCCGTCGGCGCCGCGATCGCGCCCTCCTCCCGGGCGTATACGGTCTGGTAGTCGGTGCGGTCGGCGGCATCCTCCGGCCGGCGCGAGGCGATGTAGGACGGCAGGGGCATATGACCGAAGCGCGCGATAGCACCGTCCAGCGCTTCGCCGGCATGATCGAAGGCGATGCGCACCGAACCGTCGGCCGATTTGTCGACGACCGTCGCCGCCAGCGCCCCATCGGCGACGAGAATCTCGTCGCCGGCCGAAAGCCGCTTCGCCGGCCTTGCGAAGGCCAGCCATTCTCGGGCGTCGAGGCGCCGGAACAGCGTCAGCGAGATGTTCGCCGATCCGCCGGCGCGCGTGCGGGTGCCGGTGAGCACCGCGGGGATAACTTTGGTGTCGTTGACGACGAGCAGGTCTCCGGGGCGGAGCAGCCCGCGCAGATCGCGCACATGAAGGTGCCGGCTTGGCCGGCCCGGCGCCACAACCATCAGCCTCGCGGCGTCGCGCGGATGTGCGGGCCGCAAGGCGATGTTCTGTTCCGGCAGATCGAAATCGAACGCATCGACCCGCATGGCCGCCGGTATCGGGTCTGCGGTCACGCCACCGCCGGTTCGACCGTCATCGATGTAATCCGGTCCGGATCCCTTACCGGCTCGCCGCGCTTGATCTTGTCGACATTTTCCATGCCGTCGATGACCTCGCCCCAGACCGTGTACTGGCGGTCGAGGAATGTCGCATCGGCGAAGCAGATGAAGAATTGGCTGTCCGCCGAGTTGGGGTCCTGAGCCCGAGCCATCGAGCAGACGCCGCGGACGTGCCTGGCATCGCTGAACTCGGCTTTCAGATACTTGCCGGAACCGCCCATTCCGGTTCCGGTCGGATCGCCGGTCTGCGCCATGAAGCCGTCGATGACACGATGGAAAGGCACCCCGTCGTAAAAGCCCTCGGAGGCGAGTTCGACGATGCGCGCAACGTGCTTTGCGGCAAGATCGGGTCTGGTTCGGATCACCACCGGGCCCCTGGTTGTGTCCATTTTGAGGATCGGGTAGCCGGCCATAATTCCCTCCCTATTGGACATCCGCCGCAACGCGCAGCGTGATCATCACCGACGGCTCGTCAGGCGGCTCGCCGCGGGCGATCTGGTCGACGCAGTCGATTCCGTCGGTGACGTAGCCCCAGATCGTGTATAGCCCGTCGAGCGACTCCCAGCGCTCGAACATGATGAAGAACTGAGAATTCGCCGAGTTCACCGATTGGCCGCGCGCCATGCCGACGACGCCGCGCACGAATTGCTGGTCGCTGAACTCGGCGCGAATGTTCGGCAGCTGCGAGGCGCCAAATCCCGTACCCGTCGGATCGCCGGTCTGCGCCATGAAACCTTCAATCACGCGGTGGAAAATCTGGCCGTCATAGAACTCCTGGCGCACGAGCGTCTTGATCTGCTCGACATGCATCGGCGCGAGATCGGGGCGCATTTCGATGGTAATGCGCCCGCAGGCCGTCTCGAGATAAAGCGTGTTCTCCAGCGGATCCCCGGCAACGACGGCCGGCGCTTCCGCTGCCGGCTCCACCACGGCCGGCGCTTCGGCGGCCGCCGCTTCAGGCTCGGGCGCGGCTTCCGCAACCGGCGTCTCCTGCGGCGCTTCGTCCTCGTCGCCGGAGGAACAGCCGGCAAGAATCAGGGCGACCGACATCACCATGGCGGCAAGGATTGGCTTCATCTCAAATCCCTCGGGTTGACTGGTAACGCTTGATAGCCGCGCCTCGGGCGTCAGCGCAACTCGGCAAGCCTCGCCGCAACCGGCGGCGGAACAAAGGCGGAAACGTCGCCGTGCATTTCCGCAACCTGGCGAACCAGCGTTGCCGAGATGTGCCGGTTTTTCGGCGTGGCCGGCAGGAACACCGTCGGCAAATCCGGCGACAGATCCCGGTTCATCGCCGCCATCCGCAGTTCCGCAGTGACGTCGCCTGCGTCGCGGATGCCGCGCACGATAAGGTCGGCGCCGGCTTTCCGGGCGGCATCGACGAGGAGCCCCTGGTAATGCATCACGGTGACCCGCTCGGCGCCGCCTGCGAGCGCCGCGACCACCTCCGAAATCATTTCAACCCGCGCCGCGGCCGAGAAGAGCGGCTTCTTCCCATGATGAACGCCAATCGCCACCACGAGGCGGTCGGCCAGGTCGAGCGCTCCCCGAATGACGTCGACATGACCATTGGTCAACGGATCGAAGGATCCCGGGAAGAAGGCCGTCCTCGCCATCCAGCTGGATTTCCTCCCGTTTTCTGCTTGCCGCCGCCCTTCGAATAGAGGGGCGGGCCGGGGAAAGCAATGAATGCCGATGAACGCCGGATGAATGCCGGCTACCGGACCCGTTCAGCAAGACCGTCCTAGACTACGCCTCAGTTTCGAACGAGGGCCAAACCGATGTCGATCCGCTTCCAAGCCTTTCTCGCCGCGACGGTTCTGGTCGCCTCCGGCCTCGTCCTGGTCACCGCAACCGCGCTTGCCGACGCCGACACGCTCAAGACCGATCGCCGGGTCGGCGACAGCCAGATCGTCGTTACGGTCGAGCCGAACGCCTGACGCCCACCAATCCCCGCATCTTCCTCCTCCCACTCGCGGCGCCTTCGGGCGCCGCTTCTTATTCGTCCTGCCCGGCGCCTTCCTCCATCTCAGATTCGGGCTCGGCCAGATGCTCGACCGATACAACGCGCTCGTCGTCGGCGGTCGTGAAGATTGTGACGCCTTGCGATGCACGCCCGACGATGCGGATGCCGTCGACCGGCACACGGATGACCTGGCCGCCGTCGCTGACGAGCATGATCTGGTCGCCGCCTTCGACGGGGAACGACGCCACCAGGTTGCCGTTCCGGTCGTTGACGATCATCGCGACGATGCCCTTGCCGCCGCGGCCGGTGACCCGGTATTCGAAGGATGACGTGCGCTTGCCGAAGCCGCGCTCGGACACCGTCAGCAAGAACTCTTCGGCCGCGCTCATCTCGGCGTAACGCTCCTGCGACAGCTCGGCGCCTCCGTTCGAGTCGGCCGCCAGTTCCTCTGATTCGCTGCCGTTCTCCGCTTCGTCGGCTTCGCCGCGGACCGCCCGGCTCATCTTCAGATACGCCATCCGCTCGGCGGGCGACGCTTCGAAGTGGCGGATCACCGCCATCGAGATCACGTGGTCGCGCTCGCCGAGATTGATGCCGCGGACGCCGACCGATTCCCTCCCCTTGAAGACACGCACCTCGGTGATGGGGAAGCGGATGCACTGCCCGTCGGCGCTGGTGAGAACAACATCCTGATCCTCGGTGCAGGTCTCAACGCCGACGATTGCTTCGTCGGCGGCGAGCTTCATGGCGATCTTGCCGTTGGCTCGGACGTCGACGAAATCGGACAGCTTGTTGCGCCTGACGGTGCCCCCGGTCGTGGCGAACATCACATCGAGGCTGTCCCAGCTGGCCTCGTCCTCGGGCAGCGGCATGATCGTGCTGATCCGCTCACCCTGCTCGAGCGGCAGGAGATTGACCAACGCCTTGCCGCGCGCCTGCGGAGCCGCCAGCGGCAGCCGCCATACTTTCATCTTGTAGGCGATGCCCCGCGACGAGAAGAACAGCACCGGCGTGTGCGTGTTGGCGACGAAGAGGCGGGCAACGAAATCCTCCTCGCGGGTCGCCATCCCGGTCCTGCCCTTGCCGCCACGCCGCTGCGCGCGGTAGGTCGCGAGCGGCACACGCTTGATGTAGCCGGCATGGGTGACGGTGACGACCATATCCTCGCGCTGGATCAGGTCTTCGTCCTCGAGGTCCGGGCCGCCCTCGGCGATCTCGGTCAGGCGCGGCGTCGCGAACTCGTCGCGCACCGCCTTGAGCTCGTCCTTGACGATGTCGTCGATACGCTGACGCGAAGCCAGGATGTCGAGATAGTCGCGGATGGAATCGGCGAGGCCGTTGAGCTCCTCGCCGATCTCGTCGCGGCCGAGTGCCGTCAGGCGCTGCAGGCGCAAATCGAGGATCGCGCGCGCCTGCTCCTCGGACAGGCGGATCGTCGAGTCGGCGGCGAGCCGGTGCCGCGGATCGTCGACGAGGATGACGAGAGGCTCGACGTCCTTCGCCGGCCAGTCGCGCGCCATGAGGCCGGC
>CAYOBK010000034.1:0-2595 GCA_964402275.1 uncultured Bauldia sp. | reverse complement strand
CCGGCGGCGAGTCCCGCCCGCGGGGCCTGTCCGACGGCGACGGCGCGCGGTGCCAGCGACAACAGGCCGAGCGCCGCCGCTTCGTCCGCCAGCTGATCGGGCGTTCCGATCAGAAGCAGGATGTCGCCGGCTTCGATCCGCTCCTGCCGCACGCGGCCGGCGATCCGCCGCCCGCGCCGCGAGATGCCGAGGAGCACGACGCCATGCCGGCGCGTCAGGCGGAAGCTCTGGGCCGAGCGGCCGATGATCTGCGAATCCGGCTGCACCACCGCCTCGATCAGCGCCAGGTTCTCCTGCGGCGTGGTTTCCTCCTCGCCGGGCTCGAAGAATTCGAGCTGCAGCGCCATCTTCAATTTGTCGAGACTCTCCGGCGTCCCCTCGACGACGAGAACGTCGCCGGGCCGGATGATATTGGTGCGCGCCCGTCCCGGCAGCCGCCGCCCCTTTCGCACCAGGCCGAGGATGACCGCGTCCGTTTCGTCCGCCGCGTCGTCGAGCTCCATCACCAGCCTGCCGATGATGTCGGCGCCTTCGGGAACGGAGAGCTCCGCCATGTAGTCGGTGATCCGGCGCAATTCCTCGATCTGGTTCGACTCGATCGCCCGCGTCGGGATCAGCCGCCAACCGACGAGCGCGATGAAGGCGACGCCGGCGATCGCGACCGCGAGGCCCACCGGCGCGAAGTCGAACATCATGAACGGCTCGCCGATCGCCTCGACGCGGAACTGCGAGATGATGATGTTGGGCGGCGTGCCGATCAGGGTGATCAGGCCGCCGAGGATGGTGGCGAAGGCGAGCGGCATCAGCGTCGCCGCCGGCGGCCGTTTGTTCTTCGACGCCGCGGCAAGCTCGACCGGCATCAGCAGCGTCAACGCCGCGACGTTGTTCATGAAGGCCGACAGCGCCGCGCCGAGCCCGCCCATCACCGCGATATGGGCGCTGATGCTGCGGCCCTGATTGATGACTTTCCGCGACAGCCAGTCGATCGCGCCCGAATTGGCGAGCCCGCGCGAAATGATGAACACCATCGCCACGATGATCGTTGCGGGATGGCCGAACCCGGCGAAGGCGTCCTCGACCGAGATGATGCCGAGAAGCACGGCCACGACGAGCGCGCCGAACGCCACCAGATCGTAGCGCAGCCTGCCCCATATCAAGAGGGCAAGCACAAGCCCGAACAGTCCGAAGAGCGCAATCTGATCGAAGGTCATACGGCCCGTGGGGCTGAGTGGCTCCGGCGCGGAGGTTCGCAACCTCCCCCGCGGGCGTCAATCCGGCTTCGTACCGCGGTCCGCCGGCCGGCAAACGGCCGAGTTGCTTAAAGGCTGGGGCAGACGAAGTCGAGTATTCCGGTCGTGTCGAAACGGGAATCCAGCATTCCGTAGGTCGTTCTCCACCCCTTGCCGAGGCGCGTGTCGAGGAACGCGTCGCCGACCTCTGCGGGAAAAGCGTGATGCATTGTCGCAGCGGCGGCGGTCAGCGCCAATTGTTCGGTGAGGACGCGCGCCGATCCTTCGTCGGCGAGCGCAACGGCCGCGGCGGCGCGGAGGACATCGAGCGCCGCCTTCGCCGATCCGCCGAGCGTCGCCCCGCTCACCGTAATCACCGCCTCGAGCGGATCGCTGGACTTCCGCAGTATCCTGAGCACGTCGAGGCACAGGACGTTGCCCGGCCCGTCCGCCACCGCCATCGACAGCGAGTCGCGGTAGAGGCGCGGCAGCCGGCTCTCCTCGACCACCGCATTGCCGCCGATCGATTCCATCATCTCGGCGATCACGCCGGGCGCGATCTTGGTGATCCAGTACTTCGCGACCGGCGTCATCAGTTTGGCGAAGGCGGCCTCCACCGGATTGTTGCGCGCGCGGTCCATGGCGATCGCGATCCGCATCACCAGCGACGTCGCGGCGACGACGTCGAGCGCGACATCGGCGAGGACCCGGGCCATCAGCGGCTGCTTGATGAGCAGCCGTCCGCCGACCATCCGCCGGCGGCAGTGATGCACCGCCTCCGCCAGCGACGCCCGCATCAACGCCGCCGCGACCACGGTGTCGTCCAGCCGCGCCAGCGTCGTCACCTCGCGGATCGCATCGAGCCCTCCCCCCGGCTTTCCCAGGAGCAGGCCGATTGCACCGCCGAGTTCGACCTCGCCCGCGGCGAGCGAACGGGTCCCGAGCTTGTCCTTGAGGCGGACAAGGCGGATGCCGTTGCGGTCGCCGCCCGGCAGATGGCGCGGCACCAGAAAGCAGGTGATGCCCTCGCGGGTCTGCGCCAGCGTCACATAGGCGTCGCTCATCGGCGCGGAGACGAACCATTTGTGCCCGTCGAGCCGATAGGCGGCGTCGTCCTCGCCGCTCGTTGCCTCGGTGCTCAAGAGGCGGAAATCGGTGCCGGCGTGCCGTTCGGTGATCGCCAGCGACAGGAGCGCGCCCGCCTTCTGCTCGACCGGCTTCATCGTCGCGTCATAGGTCCGCGAGCAGAGCTTGCGCAGCCATTCCTCGGCGAGCTTCGGCGCGTGCGCGAGCGCCGCGATCCCGGCGCTTGTCGTGCTCATCTGCGAAAGATGGCCGGCGTCGACCTCGGCGGTGAGGAAGATGC
>CAYOBK010000033.1:0-2894 GCA_964402275.1 uncultured Bauldia sp. | reverse complement strand
GAACGGCTGACAAAAGCCGCAGCGAAGAAGGCGGAGGGGTAATCAGATGCCGAAGCGCGTCCTCAGAGGCGTCGTCGTGAGCGACAAGAACGACAAGACGGTCGTCGTCCGCGTCGAGCGCCGCTTCATGGATCCGGTGATGTCCAAGACCGTCCGCCGATCCAAGAAGTATCAGGCGCATGACGCCGACAATCGCTGCAAGGTCGGCGACCAGGTGATGATTCAGGAGTCAGACCCGATCTCGAAGACCAAACGCTGGGTCGTCATCGAACACAGCCCGGCCGAGACGGCGTGAGGGGGCGGTAGAAATATGATCCAGATGCAGACCAGCCTCGATGTGGCCGACAACTCCGGCGCGCGCCGCCTGATGTGCATCAAGGTGCTGGGCGGTTCGAAGCGCAAATACGCCTCGATCGGCGACGTCATTGTCGTTTCGGTCAAGGAGGCGATCCCGCGCGGCCGCGTCAAAAAGGGCGACGTGATGAAGGCGATCGTCGTCCGCACTGCGAAGGACATCCGCCGTCCGGACGGCAGCGTCATCCGCTTCGACCGGAATGCCGCCGTCCTGATCAACAACCAGATGGAGCCGATCGGCACGCGCATTTTCGGTCCGGTTCCGCGCGAGCTCCGGGCGCGCAACCACATGAAGATCATCTCACTCGCCCCGGAGGTGCTGTGATCATGCCGGCACGAATCCGCAAAGGCGATCGGGTGGTGGTGATCTCGGGACGCGACAAGGGACGTTCCGGCGAGGTCCTCGGCGTGCTGCCGAAGGAAGGCCGCGCCATCGTGCGCGGAATCAACATGGTGCGCCGGCATCAACGGCAAACCGCTTCGCAGGAGGGCGGCATCGTCAGCAAGGAGACGCCGATCCACCTGTCGAACCTCGCCCATATCGATCCGAAGGACGACAAACCCACGCGGGTGAAGTTCGAGCGGAAGGACGATGGCTCGGTCGTCCGCATCGCCAAACGGTCCGGGGAGGCGATCGATGGCTGACGCAAAATACGCGCCGCGGATGAAGGTCCGCTACGAGCAAGAGGTCCGCCCGCAGCTCACCAAGGAGTTTGGCTACACCAACTTGCTGCAGGTGCCGCGCGTCGACAAGATCATCCTCACTATGGGCATCGGCGAGGCCGTTGCGGACTCGAAGAAGGTGAAGTCCGCCCTGGACGATCTGGCGCTGATCGCCGGTCAGCGGCCTGCGGTTTCGCGGGCGCGGAAGTCGATCGCGACGTTCAAGATCCGCGAGGGCATGCCGATCGGCGGCCATGTAACGCTGCGGCGGGTCCGGATGTACGAGTTCCTCGACAGGCTCGTCCATATCGCGCTGCCGCGGGTACGGGATTTCCGCGGGCTGAACCCGAAGAGCTTCGACGGCCGCGGCAATTTCGCGATGGGCATCAAGGAGCACATCATCTTCCCCGAGATCGACTACGACCAGGTCGACGAGGTGTGGGGGATGGACGTGATCGTTTGCACCACGGCAAAGACCGACGACGAGGCCCGCGCGCTTCTCCGGGCGTTTGATTTCCCGTTCCGCCAGCAGGCGGCGCGGGACTGATTGGGAGTACCCATGGCAAAGAAGAGCCAAATCGAGAAGAACCAGAGACGGCGCCGCCTGACCGCGCGGTACGCCCAGCGGCGGCAGAAGCTGAAGGCGATCGCGCGCGACGAGAATCGGTCGCTGGAGGAACGCTTCCAGGCGCAATTGAAACTCGCCGAGCTGCCGCGCAATTCATCGCCGAGCCGTGTTGTGAATCGCTGCGAGATCACGGGCCGCCCGCGCGCCTATTACCGGAAGCTCAGAATGTCGCGGATCGCACTGCGTGACCTTGGCTCGTCGGGCGCCATCCCCGGCCTGGTGAAGTCGAGCTGGTAGGAGGAACGCGATGGTCCTGACCGATCCACTCGGCGATATGCTGACCCGCATCCGGAACGCCCAGATGCGCAACAAACCCAAGGTGTCGACGCCGGCCTCCGGCCTCCGCCAGCGCGTGCTCGACGTGCTGCAGGCGGAGGGCTACATCCGAGGCTATTCGTCCATCGAGTTCTCCGGTCATTCGGAGTTCGAGATCGAGCTGAAGTACTATGACGGCCAGCCGGTGATCCGCGAAATCAAGCGGATCTCGCGGCCGGGGCGCCGCGTCTATGCCTCGGTTCGCAACCTGCCGCGGGTCTCGGACGGGCTCGGAGTCGCCATCCTGTCGACGCCGAAAGGCGTGATGTCGGACGCCGAGGCGCGCGAGCAGAACGTCGGCGGCGAAGTCCTCTGTCAGGTATTCTAGTCGGATCGGAACCAACTGATGTCCCGGATAGGCAAGAAAGCGGTGCCGCTGCCGAAAGGCGTGACGGCGACGATCGACGGGCAGACCGTTTCGGTCAAAGGCCCGAAGGGTCAGCTCGCCTTCAGCGCCACCGACAATGTCGTCATCGCCCAGAGCGACCAGGGCATCAAGATCGATCCAGCCGACGACAGTCAGGAGGCGCGCGCCGCCTGGGGCATGTCGCGCACGCAGATCGCCAACTTGATCAAGGGCGTGAACGACGGATTCGAGAAGCGGCTCGAGATCAGCGGCGTTGGCTATCGCGCGTCGGTGCAGGGCAAGAACCTGCAACTTGTGCTTGGCTACAGCCACGATGTTCAGTACCCCATCCCGGAGGGCATCAAGATCGAGTGCCCCAAGCCGACCGAGATCGTGATCTCGGGCTCGAACCGGCAGCAAATCGGCCAGATCGCCGCCGAAATCAGGCAGTTCCGTCCGCCCGAGCCGTACAAGGGCAAGGGCATCAAATACGCCGACGAGCGGATAATCCGCAAAGAGGGCAAGAAGAAATAGCCATGGCGATGTCGTCGACTGACAGAAGGACCAAGCGGGTTCGCAAGTCGTTGC
>CAYOBK010000032.1:0-16478 GCA_964402275.1 uncultured Bauldia sp. | reverse complement strand
GTTCCATACTCCGGAATCGTGGCAGCCGTGGCGACGATGTCGAATACGACTTCGCCGCTCGCCGCATTGACGCGGATGAGCCGGGTGTCGTTGGTGCCGATGAAGACGCCGTCCTCGAACAGCGCCACGCCGCGCTGCGTGCGCGACTTGGTCTCTTCAGGATCGAAGTTCCACAGCGGCAAGGCCAGCCCACCCGAGACGTCCCACGCCGACATCACCGAATAGCAGTCCGTCACGAACAGAACGCCGTCATTGGCGAGAATCACGCCTTCCTCGCGGCATCCGCCTTCGGCACGGTTGGCCCGGCCGCCGATCGCGAAGATGTATTTGATGTCGACATCGGCGGCGTTGCCGCGATTGATCTGATCGAGCGTGGAGTAGCGCCAACCGCCGAGGTTGCCGCCGTAGAGGAGCCAGTTTTCCGGCTCCGGATTCATCAGGCGATCCCACGTTACGTCGGCCGCCTGCGCTGGCATTGCGATCGCCGCCGCGCCCGCAAGCGCCGCTGCCGCCACCGCCTTAGCCGCAATTGATTTTGATTTTCGCATAGGGTTCCTCCCAGAACAGCTTTTCCACCAAATGCCCTCCTTGAAGTCTTTTGTTATTGGCCTGAGCTTGATGACTCCCGTTGTCGTCCTCTCGACTGTGACAACGGGCACCTCTTAGCCGGCGACGCAGTTGGCTACTCCGCTTGAGGTTTTGTCAAGCGCTTGTGCCGTCGTCGCAGGTTCGTGACCCGGCCCAGCGGCGTCTCCCCGCCGTGAGCTGGCGAAACCCGGGTTGCCAGACGACCGCCGCCGACAATAATGACAAGTGTCGGCCCGGACGGCAAGGTTGTGGCGGGCCGGTGCGGCGCCGGCGGGCACCCGGGCGACCGTCATTAGCAGAGCTGGAGGCGGCGATGTCGACAAGGCTGTGGGTTTGGGGAGGCGCGCTGGTGATCCTGCTGGCGGTGGCCGTGATTTTCATCACGTCGATTCCCCGTGACGGCGGCGGAACGAGCTCGACCGGGCTTGCCGCCGGTGCGGATCGCGGCGCCGAAGGCGAGCCCGCGGCCAATGCCGGGGTACCCGCCGCCGGCGGGGAGCCGTCGATCGTCGACCCCGCTCTCGTCAATGACGTTGCATCCCTTGCGGCCGCGCGCCAGCTCGACTTGCCTGCCGTTGACGCAAGAGCGGCCGCTATTCCGGTGACCCTTGTCGCGGTCGCCGCCGACGGAGTCGCCCTTTCGATCGAATTCAGCGTCGCTATCGATGCCGCGAACTTCGAGGCTACAGCGCCGCGGCAGGCCGTGGTGCCTGGTCTCGATGTCCTGGAATGCGATGAATATGCCTGCTTCGAATTCACGGCCGAATTCGCGGCGGCGGCCTGCGCCGACACCGAGCTTGCCGAGCTGCTGGTTCGCGGAGCAATAGCCACGTTCACGTACCGTGACATCAACCTGACCGAGATCGGACGGATTCCGGTCTCTGGCGAGGACTGCGGTCCGCAGGACCCGCCGTGACACGGGTGGCAGGACGCAGATGCGTAGATTGTGGGTCTGGTCGGCGATATTGATCGGCGGCGCGCTGGCTGCGATCGTCGTCATCGTTGCCAACTTCCCGGCCTCGACCGGCAGCGGCGAGACGACGCCGGTCGCCGGCGCGCAAACACCGAACAACATCCAGGCCGCGGTTCCCCGGCCGGAGGTCCGTCCAAATGACGCGGCGGCAGCCGCTCCCCCGCCGATGGGGGTCCCGGGCGGGATCCCGCTGCCAATCGTACCGCCGGCGTCCGTTCCGGCAGGCGGCGCCGGCCACCCTGCCGTCGGCATCGGGGCGCCGATCCCCGGTGGTACGCTCCCGGAGCCCATCGAACCATCACCCGAGCTTCGGGCGGCGATTTCGGCTTATGTCGAGGCACTGACCGACGGCTTGCCGAAGATTGACGGCAACGTCTCGATCGACGGCGTTTCGGTCGTCGGGAACCAGCTGCACTTCGTCAACACGATCCGGATCGATCTGGCGGACTACGTCTACGCCTATGACCCGGAGTTCCTCGGCCCGCGGCTCCTCGGATGGTCGTGCGACGGCAGCATGTGTTTCGAGTTCGCCGACGACTATGCCCGCGAGCCTTGCCGAAGCGACATCGCCGAACTGATCGCACGCGGCGCCGTGGCGATCTTCGTCTACCGCGACACCAGGGGCCGCTTCATGGGCCAAATGGCCGTGACTGACGCCGAATGCGAACGGCTTGCCGCGGGATAGCGCCCGGTTCGGCGGCGATCAGGGCTGGGTGAACCCAATCTCCGCTAGTTCTTCCGCGGTCCCCGGAAGCGGCTCTTCGCCAGCAACGAAGCCGTTCTCCGAAGCGATGAACGCGATCAGATTGATGTATTGGGTGGCGTTGAGCCCGCCGGGATCGTCCAATGGCATCGCGGTGCTGACATAGGCGAAGAAGGTCCCAACCGAACCGCTGAACCAGTGTTCGAAGGCCGGACCCTTCAACGCCGGTCCGTCGAGTCCGGCAAGGGCCGGACCGTGACAGCCGGCGCAATTGCCGTCGTAGAGACCGGCGCCCGCCGTCGCTTGCGCCGCGGTGAAGGCGAGCGGTTTGAGCGCCATATCCTGCGCGGTTGCCGTTCCGGCCGTCAGAGCCGCGGCAACGAGGCCGGCCCCACCGGCACCCCGGAAAAACGTACGCATTCTGCCGGACCGGGACCGGTCGAAACCAAAAACAGCCATCGGCGCTTCCCTCGGAGTATGCCCCCCCGCTACACCATAGGGAGGGGTATGACGGGGGTCAATGCGGCCGCCACGGCCAAACCCGGGAAGGATCGAAGGTGGTTGGACCGGCGGAGGAGCAGTCGCAGAAGCAGTGCGGGAGTTGTTCGCTGTGCTGCAAGCTCCTCGGTATCGAAGAGTTGAACAAGCCGCAGGGGCAGTGGTGCCCGCACTGCATCAAGCCGAAGGGCTGCGCGATCTACGATCAGCGGCCCCAGGAGTGCCGGGACTTCGCTTGCGGCTGGCTCGAGAACCCGGCGCTCGGTCCCGAATGGCAGCCCTCGCGCTCGAAGATCGTGCTCTATCTCAGCGGCAACGGCGCCCGGCTCATCGCCCATGTCGACCCAGGGACGCCGGCCGCGTGGAGGCAGGAGCCGTACTACGCGCAGCTGAAGAGCTGGGCGCGGCAATGGATCACGACCGGACCCAATGTCGTGGTGCGGATCGGGAGCCGGCTGGTGGCCATTCTGCCCGATCGCGACGTCGACCTCGGCCGGGTCGCGAAAGGCGACGTCATCTTCATCGGCGAACGCATGACGCCGGCAGGACCGCGCTATGTTGCCGAGAAGGTTTCGAGCGGAACGTGAGTCGACTTCGTCGGAGCATGCGACGACTTGTGAGGAAGTCGAAATTCGCGAGCGGAGTGAGCGAGTTTCGGGTGGGGGCGCTGCACCAGGTGGCTAGAGATCCGGAATCGGCGCCAGGGGCCGGAAGGTCGGGCGATCGGGAAACTGTCCGTAGAGTTCGCGCCATGCCGCGGGATCATAGAACGTGCCCTGCCATAGACCGATGCCTTCGGCCTGCGCCGCTTCCATCTCGTCGAGATAGGCGTCGGTCTCCTCCAGTATCGGCAGCGCGAATCCCGATCTTACCAGCCTTGCGCCGACGTCCTGGCCGTTGATCGTGCACCAGGCGATGACCTCGGAGAGAAAGTTCGGGCCGCTGACGACTTCGCAGGTCACCTCGCCCTCGTCCGCGATCGTCTGCAGCATCCGAACCGCGGCCGGCCAGCACTCCCAAACCTGGTTGTCGATGCCACAGACCTGGCCCTCCTCGACCGACTCCACGCCAAGCAGGAATACCCGGTGCCCGTCCAGGATCAGCAGGTCGGCGTCGATCACTTCGGCCACGCCCGTGAGCGTCAGCGCGTTGGCTGGCGAGGTAGCAGCAATCATCATCACAATCGTGGCGGCGAGTCTCTTCACGCAACGCGACCTTTCACTCTCGACCACCCGCCCGCGCTCAGAAGGGCCGCGGCAGGCAGCGCCGGCTCGCCTCGAATTGCGGGAAGAAGGCGCAGTTCCACTGGGACGCCTCGTAGTTGATGATGACGTTGCGGCCGAAGCCGTACATTGTAAACCGCGTCAGCTCCTCGGGCACCGGCAAAGTCTCGGGGAAGTACGCCTCGTCGAACCAGATCGACGTCCGGCAGACCTCGAGGCCTTCGCAGTAGTGCCGCCCCACTATCTCGAGGTCCTCAGGGTCGGCGATCAAGCCACCGTCCACCAGCACCGCACGGAAATCGTTGGACAGTTCCAACACCCGCAGCACGGCCGCCATCGGATCCGCCGCTTCGCCTGGTTCGGCGATACCGGCCGCGCCGTCGGCGGCGGCGGCAGCCTCAGACGCCGTCGACTCCTCCTCCCCGCCGCCGCAAGCCGCCAGCGCGGTCGCGGCACCAAGCGCCAGCGCCGGTATCCAACGCATTCGATCCATCCCGCGGATATTAACCATGGCGGCGGCGGTGCGTCACCTCCACCGCTTTCAGCGGCCGCCCAGGGTTAGACCCGCCACCTAAGCCCGACAAAATAATGTGCCGGCGGGCCCGATCGACTAGGCTGACGGGATGGGGGAAAGCCGGGCGGACATATCAGCGGAGGCGACCCTCGAGGTCGGCGGCCGGCCTGTCCGCATAACCAACCCGTCGAAGCTGTATTTCTCGCGCGCGGTCAAGCTGACCAAGCTCGACATCGTCGAATACTATTTGGCGGTTGCCGACGGAGCCCTTGGCGGCATCCGCGACCGGCCGATCGTCCTGAAGCGTTTCGTCGACGGGGCCGAGGGCACGCCGTTCTACCAGAAGCGCGCACCCAAGGGACATCCGGACTGGCTGAGGACGGTAATGCTCGCCTTCCCTTCCGGACGCACCGCCGAGGAGGTCGTCGTCGACGACGCGGCTGGCCTTGCCTGGATCGTCAATCTCGGGTGCATCGAACTGCATCCCCATCCCGTCCGCACCGGCGATCTCGAGCATCCGGACGAATTGCGGGTCGACCTCGATCCGACACCGGGCGTCGAATGGTCCGACATCCGGCGCGTCACGCTCGAGGTGAAGTCGCTGCTTGACGAGCTTGGTCTCAAAGGCTGGCCGAAGACCAGCGGCTCGCGCGGCATGCATGTCAACGTCAGGATCCTTCCTCGCTGGACCTTCACCGAGGTGCGGCGTGCCGCGCTCGCCCTGTCGCGGGCGATCGAACGGCGTTTGCCCGGTTTGGCGACGTCGAAATGGTGGAAGGAGGAGCGCAAGGGCGTGTTCCTCGACTACAACCAGAATGCCAAGGATCGAACCACCTGTTCTGCCTACTCCGTTCGGCCGCTGCCGGACGCGCGCGTGTCGGCGCCGCTCGGTTGGGACGAAGTCCCCGATTGCGAGCCGGCCGACTTCACGGTCGCGACAATGCCGCGCCGTTTCGCGGCGATCGGCGACCCGCATCGCGACATGGACGCATCGCCCGGATCGCTCGACGGTCTTCTGGAGCTCGCCGCGCGCGACGAGGCGGAGGGCGTCGGCGACGCGCCGTGGCCGCCGATGTTCAGGAAGGCGGCGGGAGAAGGAACGCGGGTTACGCCGTCGCGGGCGAAGGCCGCTCCGCGAAAGAAGCGCAAGCGGATGCCTCTTCTCATCATCGCCCACTCGCCGGACAAAGACGCTGCGATCGCCGGACTCGAGCGGTGGAAGAAGAACCATCCGGAGGCCGCCGGCCATCTCGCCGCCGACGACGTGCTCGTCGATGCGATGCGCGGGCGGTCGTCGACCTGGACGCGGATTCGGGTGAACCTCCGCAACGTGCCGGAAGACTTGCGGCCGCCGCAGGAGAAGCCCGACCCCGACGACGATCCGACCCGCGAATGGCGCGAGATGATGCGGAAGGCGAAGGACGAAGGCTAGCGACCCCCGGTGAAGATCTCGTGGAGTTCGTGCGGCGGCACCACGTCGAGCTGTTCGTAGGTGCACTCGTCCGGCGTCTTGTCCGGGCGCCAACGGCGAAACTGCGCGGTGTGGCGGAAGCGCGTTCCCTGCATATGATCGTAGGCCACCTCGACCACGAGCTCCGGCCGGAGCGGCTCCCAGGACAGATCCTTGCCCTGGCTCCAACGGCTCATTGCGCCCGGACGGCGCTGTTCCGTGATCTCGGCATCCGGTTCCGCCCATTCGCGCCACGGATGATCGGTGAGGCTGCCCTCCCGGTAGCCGGCGAGGAACTCCACGAGTTCCTGGCGCCGGGCATCGGAGAAGCTCCCGCAAACGCCGACATGCTGCAGATCGCCGGCCGCGTCGTAGAGACCCAGAAGCAGCGACCCCACCGCCCTTCCCGGCGCGCCCTTGTACCAGCGAAATCCGGCAACGACGCAGTCGCAGTCCCGCTCGTGCTTGACCTTCAGCATCACGCGTTTCTTCGGCTCGTAATGACCATCGGCCCGCTTGGCCATGACGCCGTCGAGCCCGGCGCCCTCGAAGCGGCCGAACCAGTCGGCGGCGATGCCGCGGTCGCGGGTCATCGGCGTGATGTGGAGCGGCGGCCGGGCGGCGGCGAGGAGCGTCTCGAGCCTTGCCCTGCGATCGGCGAACGGCGTTCGCATAAGGTTCCGGTCGCCCTCGGCGAGAAGATCGAAGAACACCACCGAAGCCGGTATTTCGCCGGACAACAATTTCACCCGGGACGCCGCCGGATGGAGACGCAGTTGAAGCGCCACGAAGTCGAGGGCGCCGTCCCGGGCGATGACAACCTCGCCGTCCAGAACCGATTGCCGCGGCAGTTGCTCCTTCAGCGGCTCGATCAATTCGGGGAAGTATCTGTGTAGCGGCTTCGCATCGCGGCTCTGGATGAAAACCTCGTCATCGTCACGAAAGACCAATGCTCGGAAGCCATCCCATTTGGGCTCGAAGATCCAGCCATCGTCCTCGGGAAGGCCCTCGACCCGCTTGGCAAGCATCGGCAGCACGGGAGGGCCAAGGACATTTGCCATGCGTTCGAAGTCCCAATGTTGGCTGCCGGCCGCGACGGCAACCGCTACGAGATGCAGCCTCGTTCGCCGGCCTTAAAATCACATCTTCCGGCCGCATTCGCATCGCTGCGCTCGACGCGATCGCCGGGGGCGTGCGGCCCGGAACATCAGATCACGCCTGCTTCCTTGAGTTCCGCAATTTTCCTGTCATCGAACCCAAGAAGCTCATTGTAGACTTCGGCGTTGTGCTCGCCGATCGCCGGGCCGGCGTGGTGAATGGCCGTCGGCTTCTCCGTGAACCTGATCCAGGGGCGAAGCATCTTCAGCGTCCCGGCGTCCGGGTGCTCGACGTCAACAAAGGCACCCCGTGCCTTGATGTGCTCGTCCTCGACGACCTCGGCGATCGACAGCACCGGAAAGCTGCCGAGCCCGTATTTCCTGAAGATCTCCCACAGATGCGCGCGGGGATGGGGCCGCACCATCTCCTCGACCGTTGCCTGCACGTCGCGGAGATGACGACGGCGGCTGGCGGCGTCCACGAAGCGCGAGTCGGACAGCACATCCTCCCGTCCGAGCGCCGTCGCAAGGTTGCGCCAGAGCTCGTCCGAGATGTCCGGCAGATGGAAGCTCACATAGCCGTCGGCGCACTGGAAATACCGGCTGCCGACCGGGTTGCCCTCAAACAGGGTGTGCAGCGTGCTCACCATGAATCCGAGCAGCGCCTCCTGCATCGAGATCTCGATCTTCGTTCCCTTGCCGGTTCTTTCCCGATCGAACAGCGCCGCACAGATGCCGATCGCCAACGACACGCCGGCCGCTTCGTCGCCGATGCCGAGCGCCCTGGTGCCCGGGCTTCCCGACAGCTGCCATGCAGCGTCCGCCCAGCCGGCCGAGGCCATCACCGTCGGCGCGAAGGCACGCATGTTGCGATACGGCCCGGTTTCGCCGAAGCCGCGGGCGACGGCGTAGATCACGTCCGGTTTGATCTTCTTCAACGCCTCATAGGTGTAGCCGAGGCGATCCATTACTCCGATCGAGAAATTCTCGGCCAGCACATCCGACTTCGACAGCAGCGTCTCGAAGATCCGACGGCCCTCCGGATGCTTCAGGTTCAAGGTGATGCACTTCTTGTTGGCATTGACGACGAGGGACTCGTAGCCGTCCCGCCCGGCGTCCGGCGGCATCCATGAATGCCTATACCGGTCGCCCTCGCCGTATTCGACCTTGATGACTTCCGCGCCCATATGCGCCAGGAGCATCGTCGCGAATGGCCCGTTGAGCACGTGGGTCAGATCGAGAACGCGGACGCCGCTGAGTGGTCCGGACATTGGGCCAAGAACCTCCTTGGGTATTTCAAACTAAATGGGCCTGAATTGCGGTAGCGTCGCGTTGCCTTCCCCGATGAACTCGGCGGCGACGCCCTGCCCGATCGAGACTGATTGCGGGGGGTCGGCAACAACGTTGCCGATGAGGGTGACGTCGTCGGTCCCGTCCAGCGCGATATGTGCGACGACATAGGGAACTTCGGCCTCGAACGCCGGATCGAAGGCGCGGTCGACAACGACGAACGACCGCACCTCGCCGGTGCCGGGAAGCTCGGACCAATCGCCGCCTTCCCGGTGGCACCACGGACAGAAGCGCATCGGCGGCCAGCGAAACCGCAGACAGGCCGGGCAACGCTGCGCCACAAGCTTGCCTTCCCGACACGCGGCCCAGAACGGCTCGCTGTCGGCGTCCGGCGATGGCAGCGGTCGCGACGCGGTCATTGCACGGAGGTCAGCAGGAGCGAACTGTCGCCGCACTCGCCGCAAACAAGCGCAACCTTCGCATCGCGTACCTGACGGCAATGCGATCGGTCATAGTCGTGTCCGTGCCCCTCACAGAAATCGTCGACGACGCCTCCCGGCCGAAGCTGCTGCACCTCTTCGACCACATGACCGAGACCGTGCATATAGGCCTCCGACAACAGGCCGCCATGGGTGTTCAGCGGTATCGCCCCGTCGAGGCCGGTGTCGCCGGCGCGGATGCGCGCCGCTCCCTCGCCGGGCGCCGCGAGGCCGAAGCCCTCCAAATGCATCAGACAGATCCCGGTGAACGGGTCGTAGAGTTCGGCGATGTCAACGTCCCCCGGAGACAGGTCGGCGCCGTCATAGAGCTTTGCCGCAGCGTGCCGGGCGTAGAGCTCCCACAGGCCGTCCGTATGCAGCGTCCCGTGCTGGTGCGTCAGAGTTCCGCCCATCATCGAGCGGATATAGATCGGCCCGTGCCGGGCGTCGCGCGCGCGATCGGCGGCGGAAACGACCACTGCCACGGCCCCATCGCTGCGGATGCAACAATCGAGCAGGCGGAACGGATGGATGACCCAGGGCGACGCCTGATGGTCGTCGATCGTCATCGGGTCCGTCATCATCGACTTCCGGTTCAGCCGTGCGTGGTTCCGCTGGCTGACCGCAAGGTGCCCGAAGTCTATGGACGTGGTGCCGTAGCGGCCCATATGCGCCGTGACGTGTGGCCCGAAACGCGCCGCCGCGTGCGAGATGCCGAACGGGCGCGACCACTGCTCCTCGGCGGGAGCGATCTGGGCCGGCCTGCTTTTCTCGCTTCGCCCCTTCATCGCCCGGAAGACGAGCACGTTGCGGCAGATCCCGGCGTGAACCGCCATGGCGGCCGACGCCACCGCGGCGCAGGCCCAGCCGCCACCCAACGCGCTCAGGATCTGGAAGCTGCAATCCTCCAACCCGAGCGCCAGGACGAGCTGCCGCGGCGCGATGCTGTCCTGGTTGTGGAAGTAAGTAACCACGCCGTCAATGTCGGCGACGCCAAGGCCGGCATCGTCGATCGCGCTGAGGCTCGCTTCCGTCGCCAGCCCGAGCACCGAGCTATCGGCGGACCGCGAAAACGCGGTCCAGCCGATGCCGGTGATTGCCGTGCGATTACTGATTGCCTGCATTCAGCGCCGTTAGGTCAGCGGGCGTCGATCCCACCGCCTTCGAAGGGACCAAGCGTCTCAATGGCCGTGAGTACGAATGTTTCGTCGGTGACATCAGCGGCAGTGATGACAGGTACGTCAGCGAAGTCCGGGCTGTCGTAGATGAAGTCCACCGTGCCCTGGATGTAGCCGACATTGAGGCAGCCATTGACGCACCAGCGGCCCTCAAGCAACGGCGTCGTCGCCTGCAGTCCCTCCGCGGTCAGATCGGTGCGGATCTCGGCCATGATCGTCACCCAAGCGGCTGGATCCTGGTCGAAATCGCGCGACGCTTCGATGATCGCGTTGACGAAGCGCTGGATTGCCTCCCCCTTCTCGTCAAGCGTCGCCTCGAGCGCCACCACGAACTTCGACTGGTTCGGAGCGGCCTCGAAGAACTGGTCGGGCGGTACCAGGATGCAGAGGCCCGGTGTCTGCGCGATCGGCAGGAACGAACCGTAGGAAATGGTCGTGGCGTCGACCTGGCCGGCAGCCAGCGCCTGCGCCCGCACCGCCGGCGGGCCGATGACGACATATTCGGGGCCGTCCCGCTCGACGCCGTTGGCGGCAAGCACGTGCTGCGTCAGATTGTGGTCGAGGCCGCCATTGTCGGAAATGGCGAAAGTCTTGCCGGCAAGGTCGGCAACGCTTGCGACATCGCACCGCGCGGCGATCAGGAAAGGCGGCCCGAGGGTCGCCGATGCCACGCCCCTCAACGCGACATTGTTCGCCGCGCGCAACCGAAGAGCGGCATCGATGCTGATGTCGGCAAGGTCGACGGCGCCGGAATTGAGCGCCGCCACGGCTTGCGGCGTTCCCTCGAGTCCGATGATGGTGACGCGAACCCCGTGCCGTTCGTAATAGCCGAGCCTGTCGGCCAGCTTCAGCACCGAGTCGGTAACCGGATTGACGTCGCCGTCGGCGACGGCGAGGCGCAGTTCAAGCATATCGTTCTGCGCGACGGACGCGGCCGGAAAGGCTGCGGCAAGCAGTATCGCCGCGGCCAATCCCTTGAATTGCCGCCGTCCAGGCGTGGTTTTCTCAGACACGCTGATTCCTCCCTCGGGAAATCAAAACATGCCCCATGTGCTGGCGCCACTGGCCTCGGAATCCTTATAGGTGTCAAGGCAAAGGGCGCGAGGTACCGATCGCGGGCAGCGCACACACGGCTAGGTTGGACAAGGCCCGCGGACAACCGGGTGTCGCAATCGAGGCGCTCTGTTGCATCCGCCGGTCACGCCGTCGCGTCGGGGAATACCCCGGCCAGCTCCTCCAGTTCGGCGCCTTCCCGAACCATGTTCTGGATGCGATCCCAGAGATGCCGACGCAGCTCGACGAACCTCGGATTGGCCCGCGGGTCCTGCTCCCAGCGGGGCTCGGGCAGATCGACGTCGATGATCTCGTCGATGCGGCCCGGGCGCGGCCGGAGCATTACAATCCGCTGCGACAGGAATATCGCCTCCTCGATGTCGTGGGTGACGAAGACCACGGCGGTGCGGCGTCGCGACCAAAGTCGGAGCAGTTCGCGCCGTAGCGTCTCGCGAGTCATTGCGTCGAGCGCCGCGAACGGCTCGTCCATCAGGAGCACCTTCGGGTCGACGGAGAGCGCGCGCGCCAAACCGACGCGCTGCTGCATCCCGCCCGACAGTTCGTGCGGAAAAGCGCCGGCGAAGTCCCTCAGCCCGACCGATCCCAGCAACGCCATTGCGCGCTCGCGCCGTTCGCTCCTGCCGATGCCGCGCAGCGCCAGAGCGAATTCGAGGTTGCGGACAACGGTCCGCCAGGGCATCAGCCGGGCCGATTGGAATACCATCGCGAGGCCGGGTCCCGGATGCGGCGGCTTGCCGGAGACAAGTACTTCTCCGTCGTCGGGAGCGATCAGCCCGTCGATCAGCCTCAACAACGTTGTCTTGCCGCAGCCGCTGGGGCCGACAATGCTGACAAACTCGCCGTCCCTTACGTCGAAGCTGATGTCCTTCACCGCTTGAACCTGACCGTCCTTGAACGCCCTCCCGACGTTCCGCAGGGAAATGATCGGCCGTGGGTCGGTCACTGCCGCGCTCCGACTCGCCCCTGCGGTCATCGGGCTTCCTCCTCGAGGGAAACCCGCCAGCGGCCGATCCGGTTTTCGGCAAGCCGCAACAGGGTTGTGATCAGGCTGCCGAGGGCCATGAGCACGACTACGACGGCGAAGTACCTGTCCATCTGGAAGCGATTGCCCGCCGTAGCGAGCAGCCCGCCAAGCCCGGACTGCGCCATGTAAAGTTCGGAAACGACGGTCCCCACGGTTGCGATCGCCGCGCCGATGCGAAGCCCGCTGAGGATGGACGGAACGGCGCTCGGCACCATCACCTGCCAGAACAGCGTTGCACGCTGCGCGCCGAAGGAGCGGCCCATCTCGACCAGATCCTTGTCCGCATTCGCTATGCCCGCGGCGGTGCTGATGAGGATCGGGAACATGCAGGCATTCCAGACCACCACGATCTTGGCCTCGGTGAAGAGGCCGAACCAGACGATGATAAGCGGAATGAATGCCGCCCCGGGGGTCGAATTCATCGCGTGGACGAAGGGATCGAGGACGCGGCCGACGAGGCGAAAACCGCCGAGGATGATCCCGCCGAGAATGCCGGTCGTCACCGCAAGCAGGTAACCGAGGCCAAGAACGGTGAGCGATTGGCCGAGGGCACGGACCATCGTTCCGTCGGTCCACATCTTCAGGCTCTCGTCCAAAACGTCGGCCGGGTGCGGCATCGTCAGATTGCCGGACGTGGCATTGAGGACGTACATGACGGCGATCAGGAAGATCACGACGGCCACGCGCAACACGCTGACGCGCGTGCGCTCGCGCGCCTTCCGCCTTCGGGCCCGTTTCTCCGGCGGCACTCCGTCCGCCGCCGCGTTGGTCCTGACCGCTCCCACGCCCCTCTTGCTGCCCTCTCCCCGGTCCCGTCCCGGCACGTCGACGACGCGCGCACTCCTTATGGGCGCTGCTCGCCTTTGCCGGTCCGACGACGCGGGCCGCGGGCCGGGTCGAGCGGCCCAGATGTCGACTGTCCTAGAATGCCGAGTCCGAACTGACAACGTGTCGCGGCGCCGCCCGGGCGAAAGCAAGCCTCTCGGCCAACGGTTGGAGCGCGTCGAGCCGCACCGCGAGGCGACGTCCGAGACCTCCCGGCTGGTTGCGAGTTCGTCGTCGAATTGTTCGGCCCGGCTCGAGCTGCACTTTGTTCGGGCGAGGTGCGCCGCGATGATCCCGGCGCCATCCGCGAGGCAAACCCGAACGGTCAAGCTCCTTGGTGACGGCAACCTGTGGATGCCGGCCTCGTCGAGATGGCCATCGCCTCGGCTGGCGGTTGCCTCCGCGCGGACCTGCGCCGACGATCGAGCCTCAAAGGCTGCGAATGTTCTTGAGGCCGTGTTGATCCAAGATGGCCGCGAGATGGCTCTTCGCGGCATCGTCGGCAAAGGCAGCGTCGCGGAAGACGATCGTGACTTCGCCTGCCGGCACCAGCTCCGCGTGCCACTCCGCGATGCCAAGAGCGAGCGCCTCCACCTCCCCTTGCCCGATCGTCGCCAGACAGGCGACCAGTATGCCGCCGCCGACCAGATGAACCTCCTTTCCGGCGATGTCCCGGGTCTCGATCGGCACGCAGAGGTCCAGCCCGAGCTCAAGGAGGATCTCGGCGAGTATGTCGGCTTCGGTTCCATCGCCCTTGATGTTGCCCGCCTCATCGTTCGGCGAGGAGGCGGTGTCGGCGCGACTCGGATTCCGCGCCCCGACGTTCTGCGCGTGCAATCTGAAGACGCGAAAGCCAACGTCGCATTGCCGCGCCGCGTCCTCGGCTCGAATCTTCGCGGCAACCTCGCGAAGCCGTTCCTTGGTGATCTCAGCGATCGTCGAAGGCCGCCCGCGAGACCGGCAGAATCTCACTGCGTCCGCTTGTTCCCTGTCGTTTTCATCCAGTAATTCCGGGAGCTGCACCAGAACGAATCTGCGTTTGCCACCCGTGTCCTTGTTCAGCTGCATTACCGCGTGACCGGTCGTTCCGCTTCCGGCGAAGAAATCCAACACGATCGCGTCGGGATCATCTTCGGTCATCAACTTGATGGCATCGTAGACGGCCCAAAGGCTCTTCGGAAAGGTGAACCCGTTGCCCGGGATCAACGCTTCTAGAACCTTCGTGCCATACTCGCTGGCGTCATACCGCGCACTCTGCCACACGCTGCGCATTGTGCCGGACGCTTTGTTGAAGATGATTTGAACGCTGGTCCTGCCCATCTTCGGCTCGAGGCTGCCGAGGATGTTTTCGACCGAGTTTCTGGCGTACCGCCATTTCTTCTCGTCGCCGGCATCCGTGATCGGCCACACTTCAATACTGCCGTCATTGCGTTTGATATTCGCCGACGCCGGATGAAAGTCGCTCTTCGGCACGTCTCCGATGCCGACGATCGCTTTATCCTTCACGATGAAGGGATAGAAGCAGTTGCGGGCGTCGGTCCGATCCGACTCGGTGCCGCCGTCTCGCAGATTCCGCGCGTCAACCTCGTTCTTGCTCATGTCGGCCAAGTATTTCTTGTTGTCCGCCGGATAGACTATGATTGCATTTTCATGCACGTAGGAAATGTTGGTGCCTTGCTGCCCTCTCGGATTGTGCACGATGGTCACATAGGCATGCTCGTATTCCCCCTCGCCAAACAGCTCCTTCAGGACAAGCGCGAGCGTGGCGAACTCGTTCTCGTCAATGGTGCAGAATAGAACGCCGTCCGGACGGAGGAGACTTTTGGCCACCTGCAAGCGGGGGTAGATCATGGAAAGCCAGTTCGAATGAAGCCGGCCGCCGCTTTCCGGATCGCCGACTAGCCGGGGGCCATTTTTGAGCCGACCCGTTCCTTGCAGGTAGGTTCTGACCCCGTCGGCATAGTCGTTGCGATAGAGAAGATTGCGCCCCGTGTTATAGGGCGGGTCAATATAGATAGCCTTGACGCGCCCGCCATAGCTCTTCTGCAGCAGCTTCAAGACTTCGAGATTGTCTCCCTCGATCAAGAGGTTCCGGGTCGTTGCCCAGTCGACGCTTTCCTCCGGCACCGGACGCAGCGTGCCCGCCGATGCCGTCAACGCCATTTGGCGCGCGCGGCGTTTCCCCGGCCAATCAAGCCCGTACTTTTCTTCGCTGTCGGTGACGGTGGCGCCGCCCATCAGGGCCTTGAGCGTTTCGGCGTCCACCGGCACTCCGGTCGCGCCTTCCGTCACCAGCTCCGGAAACAGCGCCTTCGGCCGCGCGATATTTTCTGGGACGTGACCGGCGCCTTTCACGATCGGGTCGTCCGGCCCGATTTTTCTCATCTTTGGTCCCTGGTGTCTTGTTGCGGGGGATGAGAGTACGCCAAGCGCGCGGCGACGCACCCCCTCGACCGGGCTATCAACAAGAGCAGGTGAGGACGGAGTGGCCAACGCCGCGTCACCGACGTGACGCGGGCCATGTTCGAAGAAGGTGATTTTGCTGCGGCCCGGTGACCAGTTCCGCAGCAAGACAGACTCACTGAGTTTCAGCCTTTAATGGCCCCGCCAGTGTGTCCTCGATGGGGGCGATGTCGTACTTCTCGTCGAGTTCGGCGAGGAAACCCTCCCGTCTCAGGTCTTCGACAATGGCTGAGATTGCGCGCTTGAGGGTGAGATCGCCTTTCCAGAGTCCGATCGCGATGTCGTGGCGGCCGAGGGTTTCGGGCATCCAGGCAACGGTCCATTCTTCGACCATTCCGGCGATGGTCCGCGCGGTGAGGGCCTCGGTGACGCCAGCGGCGAAGCGGCCGGAGGCGATGCCTTCGATGAGGGCGTCGCGCGAGGAGACCACCGTGACTTCGGCGCCGGCCTCGCGGAGGAAGCCGCTGAGGCCGAGGCGATCGAGGCCGGACAGGCCGGCGAAGAAACCGACGGCCAGGCCGTCGAGCCAGACGATCGGGCCGGGCGAGACGATGGCCCAGCCGGTCTCGAGATAGGCCGGCGAGGTGTCTAGGAAGGAGCGCGTGGTCGGCGAGGCGACGACGCCGCCAGCGACGAGCTGGCACTGGGCTCGCGTGATGCCCCAGCTGCGGGGGTTGAAATCGCGGGTGATGGCGGCGTTGGTGGCGAAGGAGACGCGGACGTTCAGGCGTCGTGCGATCTCGGTCAGGAGGTCGACATCGTAGCCGGGGCTGGCCGGATCGCCGGTGAAGACGAGCGGCGGGTAGGAGGACGGCACGCAGACTCGGATCGCGCCCGCCTCCCGAATGAGGGAGAGCGATGTGTCGGGCGGCAGGAACGAGACGCCGACGGCCAGACCCGCCACCGTGAGGGCGCTGAGGATGTCGCCCAGGCGCGCGCGCCCACCGTCGTCCCCCCCTCCCCTAGCCACGGCGGAACCCCCGGAGGGCGAAGAGGAAGAACACGACCGACAGAATCGCGAGGAGCGTCGGTCCCGCGGCGGGATCAAACTGGTTGAAGCCGATCAATTTTCCGCGGAGCGCGTCCACCGCATAGGTGA
>CAYOBK010000031.1:0-9082 GCA_964402275.1 uncultured Bauldia sp. | reverse complement strand
GATGCCGAGCGTCACGGTGCCGCCGAACCCGAACGGATTGCCGACCGCAAGCGCCCAGTCGCCGACGCGGACCGGCGTCTCGGCAAAGGTCACATAGGAGAACTCGCGGTTCGCGTCGACCTTGAGCAGAGCGAGGTCGGTCAGCTGGTCGGTGCCCACCAGTCGCGCCTCGTACTCGCTTCCGTCTGTAAGGAGGATGGTGACCGATTGAGCGCCGTCGATCACGTGATTGTTGGTGACGACATAGCCGTCGGCCGAAACGAAGAATCCCGAACCGAGGCTGGTGGTGGGCACGGGAGTCTGATTCGGACCGAAGCGCCCTTCCGCGGAGCCCTCGGGCAAAATGTCGAAGCCGGGGATGTTGATCATGCGCATTCTTTCGCCGCGCACGCGGATCGCCACCACGGCCGGCGTGACCTGTTCGATGACGTCGGCGAAGGTCGGCAATGCGACCGGCTGCACCATCGTGACGGGTTGAGCGTTCGCCCCGGGCGGTGGCACGACGCCGGCGGCGACCATTGCTCCGGCCAGCGCGAGAGCGATTGCCGTTCCGGCGAGGGCGCGCCTGCGCAGGGTCTGATTGCTGGAATGGGTTGTCGACGTCACAAGCTGATTCACGTCTAGCCTCCTGGGCCTGCATCTGAACTGCTGCCGGCGCGAGCCTGATCCGGCAGCCGGCGCTAACCGACACTTTGCCATTCTGACGTTACAAACGTCTGGCCCGGGCATTAATTCTTGGTAATACTCAAGGTTATCGCGTTGTCGTGATCGCGGCCGAAGTCATTTGCCGCGGCGATCGCCGGCGAGGATTTGCTGCAGTCGCCGTTCTTCTTCCGGCGTCAGGTCGGCGCCGGCGGCCGAGTCGGACCGGCGGCGGATCGTTCGGACCGCGAGAACGCCGCCGCCGACGAGCAGCAAAACCGGCGCCGCCCAGAGCAGCGCGGTGAAGGCGTTGAATTCCGGCTTCAGCAGCACGAACTGCCCGTACCGGCTTACCAGATAGTCGAGGATCTCCTGGTCCGCGTCGCCGGCAACCAGGCGCTCGCGGAGGAGAATCCGCAACTCCCGGGCGAGAGCGGCGTTGGAATCGTCGATCGATTGGTTCTGGCAAACCAGACAGCGGAGCTGGGCCGACAGCGCCCTCGCCCGCTCTTCAAGCACCGGATCGTCAAGCATCTCGTCAGGCAGAACGGCGCGCGCCGGCACCATACTGATCGCGAGGGCGAAAGCGACTGCAACAATGGCGAAGAGCCGCCGCGCCGTCATGGTCACTCCGCCGGGGCGACGGCTGCGCGACGGCTGGCTTTGGGCGCGCCGACCCGCAGCCGGCGGTCGGAGAGCGACAGCAGCCCGGCGGACACCATGATCAGCGCCCCCAGCCAGATCAACGTGACAAGCGGCTTCCAGAAGATTCGTACGGTGATGGCATTCGTCTGGGTGATGTCGCCGGGCGAGATGTAAAGGTGCGAGAAGCCGAATGTCGTGATCGCCGCCTCGGTGGTGATCGTGCCGCGCGCGGTATAGAACCGCCGCTCCGGGGTCATTGTCGTGACCGGCTCGCCGTCGCGGGCGATGGTGAATCTGAAGCGGTCGGCATCGTAGTTCCCGGTTTCGGATCGAAGCACGCCGTCGAGGGTGACCTCAAAACCGGCGGTCGATACCGTTTCCCCCGGGCGCATGTCGACGATAGTCTCCGTTTGCCACTGGCTGGCGCTGACGAGACCAAGCAAGGTCACGCCGATGCCGAGATGGGCCAGCGTCATCCCCATCGCCGAGCGCGGCAGCCCGACAAAGCGACGAAGCGACGCTGCCGGTGCGACGCGGCCGAGTTGGATGCGGCCCGCCAGTTCGGACAACGCACCGACGATCAGCCAGACGGCAAGACCGATGCCGAGCGCGGCGAAGACGTCGCCGGACCCCGCGACGACGCTAACAAGGACGATCGCCGCCAACGCGGCAGCGAAGGCGACAAGCAGCCGCTGCGCCGCGGCGTAAAGGTCCCCCCGCTTCCACGCCAGCATCGGGCCGAACGGCACGGCGACCAGGAGAGGCAGAATCAGCGGCCCGAAGGTCAGGTTGAAGAACGGCGCCCCGACCGAGATCGTCTCGCCGGTGACGGCGTCGAGCACGATCGGATAGAGCGTCCCGACCAATACCGTGGCGCAGCCGGCGGTGAGGAAGAGGTTGTTGAACACCAGCGCCCCCTCCCGGCTGATCGGCGCGAACACGCCGCCCCTGCTCAGGCTTCGCGCCCGCGATGCGAACAGCGTCAGCGAGCCGCCGACGAAGATCGCAAGGATCGCCAGAATGAACAGGCCGCGACTCGGCGACGAGGCGAACGCATGCACCGACGTAAGCACGCCGGAGCGGACGAGAAATGTGCCGAGGAGACTGAGGCTGAAAGTGAGGATCGCCAGGAGCACGGTCCAGACCTTCAGCGCCTCACGCTTCTCCATGACCACGGCCGAATGCAATAGCGCGGTCGCCGCCAGCCACGGCATGAAAGAGGCGTTTTCGACGGGGTCCCAGAACCACCAGCCGCCCCAGCCGAGCTCGTAATAGGCCCAGTAGGAGCCCATCGCGATGCCGGCGGTGAGGAACATCCAGGCGGCCAGCGTCCACGGCCGGACCCAGCGCGCCCATGCGGCCTCGAGCTTGCCTTCGATCAGAGCGGCGACGGCGAATGCGAATGCGATCGAGCAGCCGACATAGCCGAGATAAAGGAGCGGCGGATGAATCGCGAGGCCGATGTCCTGCAGCACCGGCGTGAGATCGGCGCCCTCCAGCGGCGGATATGCAACGCGCTCGAACGGATTGGAGGTGAAGAGAATGAACGCGAGAAAGGAGACGCCGATCCAGGCCTGAACCGAAAGCACATTCGCCTTGAGCCGGTCGGGCAGGTTGCGACCGAACACCGCGACCGCCGCGCCGAACAGCGACAGGATGAACACCCACAAAAGCATCGAGCCTTCGTGGTTGCCCCACATGCCGGTGATCTTATACAGGAGCGGCTTGCCGGTGTGCGAATTCTCGACCACGTTGGCGAGCGAGAAATCAGACGTAATGTAGGCCTGCATCAACGCGGCGAAGGCGACGCCGACGAGCAGGAATTGCGTCACCGCCGCCGGGCGCGCCATCGCCATCAAGCGTCCGTCGCCGCTGCGCGCGCCCCAGACAGGGACAATACTTTGGACGATCGCGACCGCGGCCGCGAGGATCAGCGCAAAATGGCCGATCTCAGCGATCATGGCGCGGGCGCGGCGCCTTCATCCCCGTGCCACTCGCCCTGCTCGCGCAGAGCCTCGACGACTTCCGCGGGCATGTAGGCCTCGTCGTGCTTGGCGAGCACCGTGTCGGCGACGAACACACCGTCCGGGCCCAGCGTTCCCTCGGTCACGACGCCCAGTCCTTCGCCGAAGAGATCGGGGACGATCCCGCGAAAGACGACCGGCACGGCGGCGCCGCCGTCCGTCACATCGAACCGGACGACTCCGCCCTCGCCGCGCTGGACGGTGCCGGGGGCAACCAAACCGCCGAGCCGGATCCGCTGATCCGTCGCGGGTGGATTGGCAAGGATATCGCTCGGCGAGTTGAAGAAGACGATCCGATCGGAAAGAGCGAACAGCACCAGAGCAACGGCGGCGACCAGCACGATGCCGGCAAGGCCGATGATCATCATTCGCTGCTGCCTGCGGCCCATCCGCCGAGGGCCGACGGTTTGCGTAACGGTCATTCCAACTCCATTGCCCGGGCGAGCTCCGCCTCGACCTCCTCGATAACGGCCATCGCCGCGGCGTTCCCAGTAAAGAACTCGCGAGCGGTCGCCAATGCGGCAAAGGCCTCCTCCTCGCGCTCCAGCACCATATACGATCGGATCAGTTGCGCCCAACCTTCGACGTCGTCGGGGGTCTCCGCGAGGCGCGCGGCGAGGTTGCCGACCATCTGATTTACCATCTCGAGCTGTTCCGGCGTAAGTCCCTCGAATGCCGGCGCTTCTTCCGGCGGTGGCGGCGGCTCGACGCCGAGGGCGGTCAGCTGCGTGCGGGCGATTTCGGCCCATTCGGCACCGCCGACGGGCTCGAGTTCGAGGAGATCTAGGTAGGCGGCGATGGCCGCCTCGTTGTCGCCTCGATCCTGGTAGCCCGCCGCGAGATACAGGCGCGCCGGGATGTTGCGCGGATCCGCGTCGATCACCATCCGGAACATCGTCTCGGCCTCCGGCACCAGGCCGCGACTGACGACCAGCGCCTCGCCGAGCGAGAAGGCGAAGCCGCGGCCCGGATCCGCGTCTGGACCGGCGATGTCGAGGTAGCGGAGATACGCATCGATCGCGTCGTCGAGCCGCTGAACGCCGTAATACACGAGCGCGGCCGCCTGCAAGACGGCCGCATTGTTCGGGGCTTCGACAATCGCCTCGCCGACCAGCCGTTCCAGATCGGCGAGCGCCTGCTGCGACGGCGCGCGGGTCAGAAGGTCGAAGCGGGCGAACAGATCGTCGGCAGCCGGATTGGTCAGCCGCAATTCGATCGGACGGTCGCCTAAGCCGCGCGAGCCGAGCGCGAGATAGCCGCCGAGACAAATCGCCGGCACGGCGACGATGGCCAGCCAGAATGCGATCCGCCGGCGCGCCGGCTGATCCGCGCTCTCCCCGGCACTCCGCTCCGACGCATGGAGCAACCGCCGGGCGATCTCGGTGCGTGCCGCTTTGGCCTCGCTTTCCGGCAGCACACCGCGGGCAAGGTCGCGTTCGATCTCTTCGAGCTGGTCGCGATAGATGGCGACTTCAGATTCGCTTTCCCCGGTCACGCGGCGCTGCCGAAAGAGGGGCGCCAGCAGGGCCGCGGTGGCCGCTGCGGTCAGCGCGGCAATAGCTATCCAGAAAAGCATAACGCGTCGTCAGATCTGCGCTGTGAGGAAGCAGGACTGGGCGCGATCGATTGCATTCGACGTGACCGCCCGGCGCAGGGCCTTGTATCGGGCGGTCGGCTGCCGCGCAACTCGACGCCGGCGGCGCTCAGGCGACGGCGGGGAGCACAATGGCCGCCCGGAGGCCGCCGGTCGGCGCCGTGTCGAGCGCAAAGGTCCCGCCGTAAAGACCGACCAGGTCAGTGACGATCGACAGCCCGAGACCGGAGCCGGGCTTCGACTCATCGAGCCGGCGTCCGCGCTTGGTAGCCGCCTGGCGCTGCTGCGGCGTCAGCCCGGGGCCGTCGTCGTCGATGTTGATCGTCAGCTTGCATTGGGTACCGATAGCGACGTCGACACCGATATGCACCAGTGAGTTTGCCCATTTGCAGGCGTTGTCGGCGAGATTGCCGATGATCTCCTCCAGATCCTGCTGCTCCCCCTTGAAGCGCGTCTCGGCGGGGACATCGGTGGTGACGGTGATACCCTTGTCGCCATAGATCCGGTTCATCGCCCGGGCGAGCCGCGCCACCACCGGCTCGACCTCGGTGATCGCACCGATGACGTCGGACCGCGCAGCGATACGGGCGCGGTCGAGATAATGGGTGATCTGACGGCGCATCAATTCGGCCTGCTCGCAGACTTTGTCGGCCAGCGGGCTGTGATTGGCGCGAACCTCGTTGGTGATGACGCTGAGCGGCGTCTTCAGCGCGTGGGCGAGATTGCCGACTTGTGTCCGCGCCCGTTCGATGACCTGCTGATTCGACTCCAGCAGGGCGTTCAGCTCGTATTTCAGCGGGTCGATTTCCGCCGGATAATGGCCGCCGAGCCGGCTTGCCTTGCCGCTGCGAAGGTCCGCCAGTCCTCGCCTGACCCGATCGAGCGGCCGCAGACCCCACCTGATCTGGATGAACGTCGACAGGATCAGAGCCAGGCCGAAAACGCCCAGCGTGAGGATGACGCTCGTCCGGAAGGTCGCGATCTCGGCCGCGAGCGCGGTGGCGTTGCCGGTGATGATGAAACCAAGCGTCCCAAGGGCCGGGATGGCGATCTCCGAGGCGATGGCGCGGATAATCTCGCCGGTCGGGCCGACGCCGGTGAAGCGGACGAGGCCTTGGCCATCCGGTGCCGGCGCGTCGGGCGGAATCGCCAGCACTTCCGGACCGAGCGATGGTGACGCTCCTATGATCTCGCTGCCGCGGCTGATCTGCCAGTACCAGCCGGAAAATATCGAGCCGAACAGGAGCGGCTCGCCGAGATCGCCAATCCGGATCTCCTGCACGCCGGCAACCGACATTGTGCCGATAATGGCGTTGACGTAATCGTCCAGTTGTTCGTCGAACGTCCGTTCGACGGTCCGCTGATAGAGCGATGTGAGAACGACCCCTGCGGCAACCACGGCGGCAATCGTCCACAGGGCGGCGCCAAGGATGAGGCGGAGCGATAAGGAGTTAAGCCGCATCGGGCGGCGTAACGATCCGGTAGCCGAGGCCTCTGACTGTTTCGATGAGATCGTTTGACACCTTCTTGCGGAGACGCCCGACGAAGACTTCGATCGTGTTGGAGTCGCGGTCGAAGTCCTGATCGTACAAGTGCTCGGTCAGCTCGGTGCGCGACACCACGCGGTCCCGATGGTGCATCAGGTATTCGAGCACCTTGAACTCGTGCGAGGTCAGCTTGACCGGGTTGCCGTCGACCGAGACGCGACCGGAGCGGCTGTCGAGACGCACCGGCCCGCACTCGATCTCGTTGGTGGCGTGCCCGGCGGCGCGCCGAACCAGCGCTCTGATCCGCGCCAGCACCTCCTCGATGTGGAAGGGCTTGGCGACGTAGTCGTCGGCGCCGGCGTCAATGCCTTGCACCTTGTCGCTCCAGCGGTCGCGCGCAGTGAGGATCAGCACCGGCATTTCGCGGCCGTCCCGCCGCCATTGCTCCAGCACCGAGATGCCGTCCATCTTCGGCAGGCCGATATCGAGGACGACGGCGTCATAGGGCTCGGTATCGCCCATGAAGTGCCCCTCCTCGCCGTCGCCGGTACTGTCGACGGCGTAACCGGCATCCTTAAGAGCGGCAACCATCTGGCGATTCAGGTCCGGATCATCTTCAACGACAAGGATCCGCATGCGTCCCCAAACTCCGTCGAGCACAAGATGCGACGTCATTGGCCAACCGGCAGGCCCGTCTGTGCATCTATCACCCGCTGGTTCACGACGCCACCATTGCGTTCGCTGATAACCCAGACAAAACGGCCGTTGAGGGTGCAGAATTGCTGGGAAATCAGTTGGCCTAAGCCCACCAGTCCCTGCAGAATCTGAGTAAGCGGCCGGACCGTCCCCGCCTGCTGGGCGGCCCGCCCGTCGGCGTCGCTGAGGCACACCAGATTCCCCGCGGGCTGCTGACCCCGCCCGAGCTGGAGGTTCAGCGGCCCGAGCTGGAGGTTCAGCTGTGCCGAAGCGGCCGGCGGCTGCACGGCGGAGACGATGCCGGCAATAGCCAGCAATGCGAGATACTTCTTGACCATCGTGGACCGGGATTACCGAAGCTTACCTGAATAGCTTCTGAATAGCCGCTTCAGTAAGCTAAACGGCCGGTTTCCGGCATTCCCGGCCGCCCCCTCGCCGCAGTGGCCCGGCGATCAATCGGTGGGCTCGAGCGTCGGCCAATCGACGATGTAATCCTCCCAGTCGACGAGCGGAATATCGGACTCGCCGACAGTCCGCCCGCGGACCGAGATGCCCGCCTGGTGGACGGTCTCCGGGTCGCCGGATACCAGCGGGTGCCACCAATAGAGGTCGCGGCCTTCCGCAATCAGCCGATAGGCACAGGTCGGCGGAAGCCACGAAAGCGTCGTGACGTTGCGTGGCGTGAGCCGGATGCAGTCGGGGACACGGTCCGACCGGTGCTCATAATCGGAGCACCGGCAGGCCTCGGCGTCGAGCAGGCGGCAGCGGATCGACGTCCATGCGATCTCGCCGGTATCCTCGTCCTCGAGCTTGTTCAGACAGCAGCGAGCACAGCCGTCGCAGAGCGACTCCCACTCGGAATCCGACATCGAAGCAAGCGACCGTCGCTTCCAGAATGGCTGTTCGGAAACCTCAACCGTCGGGTCGATCATTGCGGCGGCTCATTCGACAACCGATAGATATCGTAGCGAGCGATTCGCAGGCTCCCCCGGCTGCGGGTGAGCGTCGTCAGGTACTCGACCGTTGCGAAGTGCCGGCCGATCTCGTCAGGCGACCTCGCCGGCGGCAGAACAAGCAATACCGGACCCTCCAGGTTTTCCAGGTCGAACGCGGGCTCCTGCAGCCAGCGCTCGCGCTCGTTGAACTGCTGAACCGGCGGCGGCCGGACGGGGCTGTAGTAGCTCAGCCAGCCGGTCGTCGGATAGTCGGCAGTGAGGATCACGGTGGCACCTTCGTCCTGCCTGATCGCCTCGATCTCCGCGGCTACGAGCTCCACGCCGGCCCCGATGCGGCTTGCCGTGGGGTCGTTCGCGCCGAGCGGCAGCCACCCCCAAAGCGTTTGTGCGTAGACCGCCAAGATCACGATCAGGCCCACCGGCGCCGCCCAGGGTCGAAGCGTTTCGACGAGGCGCGCCACGCCGCCGTGCCAATCGGCCGTGTGAACCGCCGCCGCGGCGGCGATGACGAAGGCGGGGAAGATTGGACCCGTCCAGTTGCCTTCGACCCGATCATGCAGGCCGTGATAGAGAAAATAGAGCGTCGTCGGCCACACAAGCGCTCCCAGAAGCACCCGGCTGTGAACCGGACCGCCGCGCCGCGTCGCCAACGCGGCAAGGCCGAGCCACCCGAAAACAAAGACGATTGGCGTCGCCATGCCGATCTGCAGGCCGATGTGCTCGACAACGTGTTGCGGGGCGAAATCGTCGCCCGCAACACGCCCGAATTGTTTGGCGAAAGTGATCCATTCATGCGTGGCGTTCCAGGCGAGATTGGGGAAGAAGACGACCATTGCGGTCGCAGCACCCAGCCACGGCCACGGCGTCGCCAGCCAACGTCTCATCGCCGGTACCAGCAGCAACCAAAGGAAGACCGAGGGCAGCCAGAACAATGCGGTGAATTTCGCCAGGCAGCCGATGCCGGTAACCAATCCGGCGGCAATCCACCAGAACCGGTTGCCCGTCGCCGACACTTTGGCCAGGCAATAAAGAAGGAAA
>CAYOBK010000030.1:0-8614 GCA_964402275.1 uncultured Bauldia sp. | reverse complement strand
AAGGAACTGACCGATCCGAAGCAGCTCGAGCGGATCGCCGCGCGGACAGGCTAGCCCGCGCGTTCCTTTTCCTTGCTGAGCGGGATGTAGATCAGCGGCAGTTCGGTCGTGTATTTGATCCGCTCCATGGCGAACGCGGTCGAAACGTCGGCGATGTCGATCTTCGAGATCAGCCGTTTGTAGAAGCCGTCAAAGGCGTCGATGTCGGGCACCACGACGCGCAAGAGATAATCGACTTGGCCCGCCATCCGGTAGAATTCGACGACTTCCGGCAGCTCGCGGATGACTTCGGCAAAGCGGCGGAGCCATTCGTCATTGTGCTGGTTGGTGGTGATCGACACGAACGCCGTTACATTGACGTTCACCTTCTTCGGGTCGAGCAGCGCCACCCGTCCGGTGATCACGCCGTCCTCCTCGAGCTTCTGGATGCGGCGCCAGCACGGGGTCGTCGACAGGCCGACCCGGCGCCCGATCTCGGCCACGGGGATCGTGGCGTCCTCCTGCAATATCTGCATGATCTTTCTGTCGAGACGGTCGACCATGGTCCCCGCGCCTTCATGTTTGATGAGGTCGACCCGGTTGGGATCGGTTTTCCTTATCCGCGCCAAATCGAACTGATCGTAGATTATCATTCCAAGGGTTGCCGATCCACCAGGGCGTGATTTCCGGTCAGTCGGCTAGTTCCGCGGCGACGAGTCGCCGGAGTTCAGGCAGCAATTCGGCCGCGAACCAAGGGTTCTTCTTCAGCCAGGCACTGTTCCGCCAGCTCGGATGGGGGAGGGGTACGGCCCGCCGCCCGCTGGCGGCCATCGTCGCATCGCCGATGCGGCGCCAATCGCGAACAGTTTCGGTAACCCCCGATTTGGCCAGAGCCCCGAGGTGATAGCCATGGGCGTAGGCGCCGATCGCCAACACCAGCTTGATCCGCGGCAGGCGCGCGAACAGTGCGTCATGCCAGGTGGCGGCGCATTCCCGCCGGGGCGGTAGGTCGCTGCCGGCGCGGTCGAGGCCGGGAAAACAGAACCCCATCGGCACGATTGCAATCCGCGCGGAGTCGTAGAACGCGTTGCGGTCGACGCCCATCCACTCCCGAAGACGATCGCCGGACGGGTCGGTGAACGGGATCCCGCTGGCGTGCACTCGCGTGCCCGGCGCCTGGCCGGACACGCACAGCGAGGCAGTCGGTTCGACCCGGAGAACCGGGCGCGGCTCGTGGGGCAGGGGCGCGCCGAGAGGGTCGTCGCGGCATCGCCGGCAAGCCCTGATCCTTGCCAGAAACGCCGCGAAATCGACGTTTCCGCCGTCGCGTTGTTGCGCCATTAACCAAGCTCCTGAGGGCGATCTTAAGCGTTTCCGCCGATTCTGAGGCCCAACCTCGCGCCAAAAGCAAAGCGAGGCGGAGGCTGTCCGTAAATGTCGACTAGAATCGGCGAGGCCGACAAAACCACGATCAGCCGGCAGCGCGCCCAGCGTCGGCGCGAAGTGTCGCGGACCGTCAAGGCCCAGCGCGAACGGCTGACGTCGACGTCGGGCACGCGCCCCGCCTTCGACCACGAACTCGCGCTGTCGCTGGCGCGCAACCGCGTCAGCGCCGCCTACGCCATGCCGCTCCTGGCGTTGCTCATCGGCACCACCGGCCTCCTTTGGCTCGAGGCGGCACGCGTGCTGATTTGGATCCTCGTCGTGTTGTTCGTGGATTTGGTCTCCTTCGTCGTTTACCGGCGCTTTCTGTCAGTTCGGCCGGACATGACGAAGATCCGGAAATGGGACCGCCGGTTCGTCGTCTTGGAGCTTATCCATGGCCTCGCCTGGTCCGGCATTCTCGCGCTGTCCTGGTTGGCGCCGGAAAGTCCGGGTCTCGACGTCTATCAGTTCTCCGTCACCATCGTGATCGTCTCGGTCGGAACCATGCTGGCGTCGACCGTTCCTGGCGCGGCGATTGCCGGCACCGTGCCGGTCGTGATCGCGGCAGCGGCGGTGTTCATCAGCCGCGGCGAACTCCTCTATTACGCCATGGCGACGCTGGCGGTTGGCGCCGAGGGCTTCTTCCTCCTGCTCGGCGGCCGGTTCTACACCGCGACTCTCGCCGCGCTGGAGTCGCGCGCCGAGAAGGATCTCCTGATCGGCGAGCTCGAAACCTCCAAGGCGATCTCCGACGAATCGCGTCGCCGCGCCGAGGAAGCGAACCTCGCCAAGTCGCGTTTCCTTGCGACGATGAGTCATGAGCTGCGCACGCCGCTCAATGCCATTCTCGGTTTCGCCGAGGTCATGAAGAACGAGGTGCTCGGTCCGCTCGATAATCCGAGCTACAGGGAATACGCGGGCGACATCCACTCCAGCGGCGAGCACCTGCTCAATCTGATCAACGAGATTCTCGACCTCTCCCGGATCGAGGCCGGCCGCTACAAGCTTCATGAAGAGCCGGTCAATCTCGTTCACCTGGTCGAAGAGTGTCGCCACTTCATTCAGCTGAAGGCGCATCAGAAGACGATCGAGGTCGTGTTGCAGGCGGCGCCGGACCTGCCGCGGCTTTGGGCCGATCCTCGGGCGGTCAGGCAGGTCGTTCTCAACCTCCTGTCCAACGCCGTCAAATTCACCCAGCCGGGCGGACGAATCGAGATTCGCGTCGGATGGACCTCGAGCGGCGGCCAGTATGTCTCGGTGGTCGATAACGGCCCCGGAATCCCGCCGGAGGAGATTCCGATCGTGCTGTCGGCCTTCGGTCAGGGTTCGATCGCCATCAAGGCGGCTGAGGACGGAACCGGCCTCGGGCTTCCGATCGTGCAGGCGCTGATGCATACGCATGACGGCAAATTCGATCTGTCGTCGAAACTGCGCAAGGGCACGACGGCGACCGCGATCTTCCCGCGCTCCCGCGTGATGGAGGCGATGCCGCCGATCCAGGAAGGCCCCCGGCGCCGGGCAGGGTAGCTCGCCCGCGATACGCCGGCCACGCGCGGCCGCCTGACGAAAGCGTCTTCCCTCCCGTCGCCCGGTGCTCAACCGATGGAAGCGCGGAGGATTGGTGGGCGGTACTGGGATTGAACCAGTGACCCCTCGCGTGTGAAGCGAGTGCTCTCCCGCTGAGCTAACCGCCCGCGCCGCTTGGTCGTTGGGTTTAGGGCCGGGCGATCCGGGCCGTCAACAACGGCCGGCGCCGTCTAGCGGACGGCGGCGCCCCGGATCGCCCCGACCGCGTCGTGGAGCTGGCCGAAATGGCTGATGATGCGGTCCGGCGAGAGGGCGCTCACCGGAACCGTGCTGTAGCCGAAATCGACGGCAATAACCGGCACACCGGCCGCCTTCGCCGTTTGGATGTCGGTCTCGGAATCTCCGACCATGATCGCGTTGGCGGGTTCGCCGCCGGCGGCGAGGATCGTCTCCCGGAGGTGCCGCGGATCGGGCTTCTTGAACGAGAAGCTGTCGCCGCCGCTGACAGCCGCGAAACGTTGGAGAATGCCGAGCGCTTCAAGAAGGAGCCGCGACATGCCCTCGAGCTTGTTGGTGCAGATTGCGAGCCGCCAGCCTTCTGCCGCGAAACGGTCGATCGCCTCGACCGCGCCCGGGAACGGACGGCTTTCGTCGGCAATGTGCGCGGTGTAGTGGCGGAAGAAGGCGTCGAACAAGCGGTCGACCTCTTTCGTGTTGCGGTTCGCGCCGACCCACGCCAGGCCGCGCTCGAGGAGGGCGCGCGCGCCCGCCCCGATCATGCCCTTGGCGGCCTCGAGCGGGACGGCCGGAAGGCCCTCCTCGGCGAGAACGACGTTGAGCGCCGACATGAGATCCGGCGCGGTGTCGACCAGCGTTCCATCGAGGTCGATCGCCAAAACGGGAGGAAGGGTCACGAAGGCCTCGCTAAGAAAAAAACAGCAAGATCAGTAGATTGACGGTCGATTGTCGTCGATGGCAGGAGGCCGGCACCGGCACCTGCCGGAATGTGGCGCGAGGGCCATGGCCATGGTAACTAGCCGCTTTGCGGTTCTCAACCAACCACTCGGAGCGACGATACGTGACCGGCCGCGGCAACCAACACGGCGGGGGTGTTTCTGCGCCCCCGGTTGACGAGCGGAAGAGGAAGGCTGCCCGGGCCGCCCTCGAGGCCGTCGAGCCCGGCATGAAGCTTGGCTTGGGTACCGGGTCGACCGCCGAGGAATTCGTGAAGGCGCTGGCGGGGCGGGTCCGGAGCGGCCTCGCCGTCACATGCGTGCCGACGTCCGAGCGTACCGCAGCACTCGCCGAACGCCTCGGGATCACCGTCGCAGCCCTCGACCAGGAGCCGTCGCTCGACCTGACCGTCGACGGCGCCGACGAACTCGATCGCCGGCTGAGACTTATCAAGGGCGGCGGCGGCGCCCTGCTTCGCGAGAAGATCGTCGCCAATGCCTCGCGCCGCATGATCGTGATCGCCGACGACTCCAAGCTGGTCGAGACGATCGGCGCCTTTCCATTGCCGATCGAGGTCGTTCCGTTCGGATTGAAAGCGACGCAGAACGCGATCGGTGCCGCGGCCGGGCGGTTGTCCCTCGACGGCGCGATAACCTTGCGACGGGGCGGCCGCGGGGATCCGTACACAACCGACGGCGGGCACTTCATTCTCGATGCCGCTTTCGGCCGGATTTCCGACCCGGAGCACTTGGCGGAGGCTCTCAACGGCATTCCAGGCGTAGTCGAGCACGGTATCTTCCTGGGTCTCGCCACCGAGGCGATGATCGCGTCAGCCGAAGAAGTCGTCCGGCTCACCGCCGCCACGTAACGCTCGGGAGTTGCCAATGCACAGACTCGGGAGACTGTTTTGCGCTTTGCTCATTGCCGCAATCGTATCGTCGCCGGGCGAGGCGCAGGAGCTCACCGACGCTCACCTTCGCGCCGCGCAGGACGCCATCCGCGCGCTGGGTGTCACCAACCAGTTCGATCAGGCGCTGCCTGACCTCGTTCTCCAGGTGCAGGGCGTTCTCATGCAGCGGCGACCGGATCTGTCGCGCCAGATCACAACCGTGGTCAATCAGGTCGCGCTCGATCTGGTTGCCAGGCGCCGGGATCTCAACAACGACGCCGCGCGGATCTGGGCGCTCACCTTCACCCAGGAGGAGTTGGTCCTTATCACGACATTCTACAACAGCGAGACCGGCCGGAAGCTTTCGCAGCTGTATCCGCAGGTGATGACCGAGACGGGCCAGGCCTTCGAAAACTGGTACCAGCGGTTGGCCGAGGAGATGCTCGATCGCACCTTGCTCGAGTTCCAGCAGCAGGGCATCGCCTTCTAGGGCAGCCGTCGACGACGTTCGCCGTCGCCAATGCATTGAGGAAGAGCCGCGGTGACATCGTTTGATCTGTTTGTGATTGGCGGCGGATCGGGAGGCGTGCGCGCCGCCCGGACCGCCGCTCGCCACGGCGCCCGGGTCGCCCTTGCCGAGCAGGACCGCATCGGCGGGACCTGCATAATCCGCGGCTGCGTTCCCAAGAAGCTGATGAACTTCGCGGCGCGTTTTCGCGACGACTTCGAGGACAGCATCGCGTTCGGTTGGACCGTCGGCGATGTCTCGTTCGACTGGAATGCGTTCGCCACGGATCTCGACAAGGAGGTCGCGCGGCTCAACGCCGCCTATATCCGCGGGCTCGAAAAGGCCGGCGTCACGATATTTCCCGAGCGGGCGGTGATCGACGGGCCGGGCGTCATCCGTCTCGCCGGCCGGGAGGGTCCGATCGCCGCAAGTAACATTCTGGTCGCCACCGGCGGCCACCCGAATGTCGTCCCCATCCCCGGCGTCGAACACGCCATTACCTCCGAGGCGATGTTCACGCTGCGGCGGCTGCCGGAGCGCATCCTCATCGTCGGCGCCGGTTTCGTCGCGATTGAATTCGCCGGCATCATGAACGGTCTCGGCGTCAAGACGACGCTGCTTCACCGCGGCCGGGAAATCCTCCGATCATTCGACGGCGACATATGCTCGGAGATGCACCGTGCCATGCAGTCGCGGGGCATCGAGATCATTCTCGAGGACAATCTCGCCGCGATCGAGAAGACGGCTGCCGGCCTGACCGCGCGAACAAAAGGCGGTCGAACGATCGGTGCCGATCAGATTCTGTTGGCGATCGGGCGGTCGCCGAACACCTCAGGCTTCGGGCTTGAGGAGGCCGGCGTCGAGCTCAATGCCGGCGGCGCCGTGCGCGTCGACGAACATTCCCAATCGTCGGCCCCCGGGATCTACGCCATCGGCGACGTCACCAACCGTCTCAACCTGACGCCGGTTGCCATCCGCGAGGGACATATGCTCGCCGATCATTTGTTCGGCGGCAGCAGCAGGACCGTCGACCACAGGAACGTGCCGCATGCCGTTTTCGGCATTCCCGAGATCGGGGTCGTCGGCCTTTCCGAGGAGGAGGCCCGCGACCGCTATCCGGCGCTCGACATCTATCGGGTGCTGTTTCCGCCGATGCGGACGCAATTCGCCGGCCGCCGGGAGAACATGCTGTTCAAGCTCGTCGTCGACGCGGAAACCGACCGCGTGCTCGGCTGCCATATCCTTGGACCCAATGCCGCCGAAATGATCCAGCTGGTGGCGATTCCCATCCGTATGGGCGCGACGAAAGCGGACTTCGACGCGACAATGCCGCTGCACCCGACGGCAGCCGAAGAGCTCATAACGATGCGCGAGCCGATCAGACGCCACCGCCGCGCCGCCGCCGAATGAGCTTGTAGAGGCCTGGCAAAGCGGGGCAAAAGGCCCGGCAGACTGACCTGAACAGGGGAGTGACAGCCCGTGGCTGAAAGACAGAAATACAAGATCGTTGAGATTCCAGGCGTTCCCGAGACCTACGCGAACCAGTTCATTTCCGGTGGTTTCGACGGTAGCTCGATATCCATCAACCTCGGCACCGCCAGGCTGATCCCGCAGCGCATGGGCGACATCCCGGAAGGCTCCGTGCCGCAGGTCTATGTGACCACCCGGTTGATGATGTCGGTGCCGGCGGCGATGGAGATGGTCAAGCAGCTCTCCGGTATGATGGAGCAAATGGGCCTCAAAATGCCCGGAAGCGCGCAAGGCCAGGCGGCGCCGCCTTCGGGCAGCGGTTGGCTGGATCAGAAGAATTGACTTTGGCCGGCCTCCGGCAGGTAGCTTCTTAACGGTCGCGTCTATATATCGACCGCGGGAAAGGCGGCTCCGGCCGCCGTTTGGAGCCAACCGAGCAATGGCCAAGGCTTGGACTCCGGACAGCTGGCGCGCGCGACCGATCGAGCAGGCGCCGGACTATCCGGACCCGAACGCGTTGAGGGAAATGGAGGCTCGCCTTGCGAGCTATCCGCCTTTGGTGTTTGCCGGCGAGGCCCGCAAGCTGAAGGCGACGCTCGCCCGCGTATCGGTCGGCGAGGGTTTCCTTTTGCAGGGCGGCGATTGCGCCGAGAGCTTCGCCGAACACGGCGCCGACGCGATCCGTGACCTCTTCCGGCTGTTCCTCCAGATGGCCGTCGTCATGACCTACGCCGGCGCGGTGCCGGTGGTGAAGGTCGGCCGCATCGCCGGGCAGTTTGCCAAGCCGCGAAGCGAGCCGACCGAACGGAGCGGCGGCGTCGAACTGCCCGCCTATCGCGGCGACATCGTCAACGGCATCGAATTCGACGAAGTAGCCCGCCGGCCCGATCCCGCGCGCATGGAGATGGCCTATCGCCAGTCGGCGGCCACGCTCAATTTGCTGCGTGCCTTCGCCCAGGGCGGCTACGCCAATCTCGAGCACGTCCATCAATGGATGCTCGGTTTCGTCAAGGACAGCCCGCAGAGTCATCATTACCAGGAGGTCGCCGACCGGATTTCCGAGGCGATCGCATTCATGCGCGCCTGCGGCATCAATCCGCAGACGACGCCGAGCCTGCAGACGACGGATTTCTACACCAGCCACGAGGCGCTCCTGCTTGGCTTCGAGCAGGCGATGACGCGCGTCGATTCCACCAGCGGCGGCTGGTACGCGACGTCGGGGCATATGCTTTGGATTGGCGACCGCACGCGCCAGCTCGATCACGGTCACATCGAATTCTGCCGCGGCGTCCAGAACCCGCTCGGCGTCAAATGCGGCCCGCGGATCACGGCCGACGAATTGCTGCGCCTGATCGACGTTCTCAACCCCGACAATGAAGCCGGCAGGCTCACGTTGATCTGCCGTTTCGGCGCCGACAAGGTCGAGGCCCATCTCCCCGCCCTGATCCGCGCGGTGACGCGCGAAGGCCACAAGGTGGTGTGGTCGTCCGATCCGATGCACGGCAACACCGTGAAGGCGGCGAGCGGCTACAAGACGCGGCCGTTCGATCGCATCCTCCGCGAGGTCGAGCAGTTCTTCGCCGTGCACCGCGCCGAGGGCACGCATCCCGGCGGCGTCCATATCGAGATGACCGGCAGCAACGTCACCGAATGCATCGGCGGGGCGCGGGCGATCTCGGAGGATGACCTCAGGAGCCGCTATCACACCCATTGCGACCCGCGGCTCAACGCCGATCAGTCGCTGGAACTGGCGTTCCTGGTCTCGGAACTGCTGAAGCGCGGCCGGCGCGCGACCGAGAAGCCGCTCGCGGCCTTTGCCGCCGGCTAAGCCCAGGCGAATAGGAGAAGGGACGAAGGCCACT
>CAYOBK010000029.1:0-11061 GCA_964402275.1 uncultured Bauldia sp. | reverse complement strand
GGACGATCGACCTCGTGCAATTCGTCGACGAGGACGAGATCGACGACGTGTACTTCGCCAACCCGCTCTATGTGGCGCCGGATGACGACGAGGTCGCCGGCGAGGCCTATGTCGTGCTTCGCAATGCAATGAAGGCAACCGGCAAGGTCGGTCTCGGCCAGCTCGTGGTCCGCGGCAAGTCGAGCATCGTTTGCCTCAAGCCGCACGGCAAAGGCCTCGCGATCGAGACGCTCCGCTACGCCGACGAGGTGCACAAGGCGGACCAGTTCTTCGCCGAGGTCCCGGACGTCGAGCCCGAGGAAGAATTGAAGGCGATGGCCGAGGAACTGATCCGGCGGAAGGTCAAGCCGTTCGACGCCAAGGCATTCAAGGATCCATATGAAAGCGCGCTGCGCGAGCTGATCCAGGCCAAGCTCGAGGACCGGCCGCCCGAGGAGATCGACATGCCGGAGGTCGGCGCACAGGTGATCAACCTGATGGACGCGCTCAAGAAGTCGATGTCGGCCGAAGGCGCCAAGGCGCCGGCTGCCAAGGGCCGCGGCAAGAAGACCGCCGCCAAATCCGCCGCCGCCGAGAAGAAGTCGGACGCCGCCAAGGGCAAGGCCGGCGAGAAGAAGATCGGCACCCGCGGCCGCCGCGCGGCTTAGTTTGTTGTTCTGAAGCGTTCACTTCCGCGAAAGTGGGAATCCGGAAGGCGTTGGCGCACGTCCCGGCTCGCGCCGCGCTTGGCCGGAACGGCTTACCTTGTGTATCCCTGAGTGATGCCGGCATCGGACCGCCTCAAGACCTACCGCGAGAAGCGCGACTTCGGCCGCACCGCCGAACCGTCGGGCGAGGGCGGCGCCAAGCGGCGCGCGGCGGAGGGCCGCCGCTACCTGATCCAGAAGCACGACGCGACCCGGCTGCATTTCGACTTCCGCCTCGAGATCGACGGCGTGCTGGCGAGCTGGGCGGTAACCCGCGGCCCGAGCCTCGACCCCGCCGACAAGCGCCTCGCCGTCCACACCGAGGATCACCCGCTCGAATATGGCGAGTTCGAGGGGACGATCCCGAAGGGCGAATATGGCGGCGGCACGGTGATGCTGTGGGACGAGGGCACCTGGGAGCCGCTCGAAGGCGAGCCGGAGGACGTCTCGGAAGGCAAGCTGAAGTTCCGCCTCGACGGCCGGCGCCTCCGCGGCAACTGGATGCTCGTCCGCATCAAGAACAACCGCGACCGGAAGTCGAAGGCCGACAACTGGCTCCTGTTCAAGGAGCGCGACGACTACGCGACCGTCGAGAAGACGCCGCTGACCGAGCGCGCGCTGACCTCGGTCCGCACCGGGCGGACGATGGAGGAGATCGCCGAGGGCCACGTCGAATGGTCGAAGTCGGGCCCGCGCATCCGCGGCGAGGGCAACGAGGCGCTGCCGAAGCGCGCGCCACGGAAATCCGGCGCCGCCGAGCGGCTGCCGTCGCCGAAATTCGTGGCGCCGCAACTGGCGACGCTTTCCGACGCCGCGCCCGCCGGCGACAACTGGCTGCACGAGATCAAATATGACGGCTATCGCGCGATCGCCGCCGCCGCCGGCGGCAAGGTCGCGATCTACACCAGGAACGGCCTCGACTGGACCGAGCGCTTCGCGTCCGTCGTCCAGCCGCTCGCCGATCTCCCGGCGAAGGCCGCGCTCCTCGACGGCGAGATCTGCGTCCTCGACGCGGAAGGCCGGTCGAATTTTGGCATGCTGCAGGAGGCGCTCGCCGCCGGCAATGGCGGGCTCGTCTATTACCTCTTCGATCTCCTCGCGCTCGACGGCAAGGACCTGAAGAAGGAGCCGCAGCGGAAGCGGAAGGAGCTGCTGGCGAAGCTCCTCGAGGACATGCCGAAGGCCGGGCCGCTCGTTTATTCCGATCACGTCGCGGGAAACGGGCCGGCGTTCTTCGCCCGCGTCGAGGCGATGGGTCTCGAAGGCATCGTCTCCAAGCGCGCCGACGCGCCCTACCGCTCCGAACGCACGAAGAACTGGGTCAAGACCAAGACCAAGACCGGCGAGGGCCAGGAATTCATCATCGTCGGCTGGGAGCCGTCGCCGGTGAAGGCGCGCGCCTTCGCTTCGCTGCTGATGGCGACGCGCGAGAGCGACCGGCTCGTCTATCGCGGCAAGGTCGGCAGCGGCTTCTCCGACGACACGCTGGAAAAGGTCGGCGCCGAATTGAAGACGCGCGAGGTGAAGGCGACCACCGTCGAAGACATTCCGCCGCCGGTCGCGAAGATCGCGCGCTTCGTCAGGCCGGAACTCGTCGCCGAGATCGAGTTCCGCGGCTGGACGCGCGAGGGGCTGATCCGCCACGGCGCGTTCAAGGGCCTCCGCAAGGACAAGGCGGCAGCCGATGTCTTCCGCGAATTGCCCACTCCGTTCGCCCCCGCGAAGGCGGGGGCCCAAGCGGAGCCAGCAATGGGTTCCCGCCGAAGCCTGTCCTCGGGCCCGCCGAAGGCGGGACCCGGGGGCGGGAACGAACGGGAGACGTCCAACCCGAAACGCACCACCACGATCGTCGCCATCGACGACGACAAGGACGGCGATTCGATCGAGATCGCCGGCGTCAAGGTCACCCATCCCGGCCGCGTGATGTTTCCCGGCCGCAACATCACCAAGCGGATGCTGGTCGACTACCAGCTGGCGATCGCCGACCGCGTGCTGGCGCATGTCGCGCTCCGGCCGCTCAGCCTCGTGCGCTGTCCGCGCGGGCAGGAGGGCGACTGCTTCTTCCAGAAGCACGCGTCGAAGGGATTCCCCGAGGAGTTCAAGCCGATCGTCATCGCCGAGAAGGAGGGGCGCGGCACGTATCTTTACATCGAGGACGCGCGCGGCCTCGTCGCCGCCGTGCAGATGGGCGCGCTCGAGCTCCATATCTGGGGCTCGCACAACGCGACGCTGGAACAGCCCGACCGCCTGGTGTTCGATTTCGACCCGGACGAGGAGGTCGATTTCGCGATGGTCAAGGCCGGCGCCGCCGAAATGCGCGACCGGTTGAAGTCGATCGGCGTCGAGAGCTTCCTGATGACCACCGGCGGCAAGGGCCTCCACGTCGTCGTGCCGCTGACGCCGAAGCACGGCTGGGACGACATCAGGCCGTTCGCCGAGGCGATGGCGCGGATGATGGCCGCCGACGATCCCGACCGCTATCTCGCGGTGATGTCGAAGGCGAAGCGGAAGGGGCGGATCTTCATCGACTATCTCCGGAACGGCCGCGGCGCGACCGCGATCGCGCCGTTCTCGACCAGAGCCCGCGCCGGCGCGCCGGTCGCCTGGCCGGTCGCGTGGCGCAATCTTTCGAAGCTCGAAAGCGCCCATCCGGTGACGATCGACAATTACGCCGACGTTCTGAAGCGCGAGCGCACCGACCCGTGGCAGGGCTATTTCGATGTCGACCAGATCCTGCCGCTGGAGAAGCTCAGGGGAGGGTGAGGATGAACGGGTCTCACCGAGAATGGTGATTGTTCTCCCTCCCCTTGTGGGGAGGGAAGGGGCGCGCGAGCGCCCAGGGTGGGGGACGGCCGCACGACGACAGTTGAACGGCCGGCAATAAATGCACGCGCGATGTCACCCACTCGGCCCTTCGGGCCACCCTCCCCATCAAGGGGAGGGAGGTGCTATTTCGACGTCGACCAGGTGCTCCTCTGGAGCGCCTCACGGAAGGGTAACCTCGACGGTGCCAATGGCGAATTGGGGGTGCCGATCTAGCAGGAAGCTACTAATTGACGCTCAAGCTAACCACCACGCTGCCATTGCTTAGTTCGCTCGTAGTATTCGATTGGCCAATTGGTCACTGGGAAGATCTCGTGGAAATCCTCCTGATAGTTGGCAACCAGTCGATTGAGGAGGCCAATCAACCTATGAACATTCTCGTCCTGTTCCCGCACTATAGTGCCGACGGGGACGTCCACATCACCACTTTGAAGGACATATCGTTTGTCAGCCACGCCGCCCAGGTGTTCAAAAATGTGACGCCGATGCATCATGAGCCGAAGAAAGGCCTGATCCTTCTCCGACACTCCCTTCGTAAGATCGATTTCCGCTATCGCCCTCAGCACAGAGATTATTGCACCATCGAGGTCATAGAACGAACGGTTCAATGAATCTTTCCGGCCAGGCTTCATAGGTATTCTATTGGCCACTTGAGCGGCAAGGTCGCGGCAGCAGGAGTCATAAATCGAAACGGCTCGTCGAACTGCATCATGTTGTTCAACACGACCTTCCTTCAGGTCTGACCTGAGCCGTTCAAGCTGATCGCGAATGCTGTCTTTGTTATTCCGCCAGCCACAAGAGCAGCAGTAGCTATATCTCCCACGTATGTCGTTAAAGCCACCACATTTGTTGCAGTTGAATTGGGTTTGCGGATTTACTTCAGCATAATAGAAGTCAGGCGTTTTCCCGGAAGACGCCGAGTCTGCTGCGGCATCCATGCTTACAACAACTCGGTCTTTCCTCCCAGCCGATATCCCATCAATACACTTCAGCAGCTCGTCGACTATATAAGAGACATATAGCCTTTGGGCGGCTGTAAGAAAATGGTGGGCCGGGCGACGTAATCCGCAGTAGGTGCAGGTGAGGGGGTAAAGGACGGGATAGTCACCGCTTCGGAAGTAGCCATCGCAGCGAGGACATTGGTGGCCCCATCTCTGTTGGGAGTCAGATGCAAGGAAAACCAGAATTGCATGGGCGGGCGGCGGTGGTTCTACGGGTTGCCCCAAACCGCCCAATTGCGCGTCCGCCACAACCTCCCCCGTGACCGTCGATGCATACAGCCCAACTACTGCTGCCGGCACTGGGCGACTATGGGTCCATCCCGAGGCGACTAAGATTCGACCTTCCTCGTCAGAGGAAACATCGAAGTAGGTCTCACCACCCGAATGCGCTACCTCCTGAAAATCTCTCAATTCTGACACCATTGTCGCGCTCATTGCCGTCATGCGTTTGGACTGGCGATAGAAATAGCCAAATGATTCGACGAACACGATCCGGGGGAGGGAGCTAATCCCCAAAGTCCGGCGGCCCGCCCCCGGAGACACCCCCTGCCTCCCGCGCCTAAATAGAGGCCATGAAACGCCTTCCGGGCGCGGTCCTCACCCTCCTGCTGCTCTACGCCATCGTCGTGGCGCTGCAGTTCTTCATCGGCGCCAACTCGCTCTGGGCGCTGCTCCTGGCGCCGTTCATCGTCATCCGCAGCGTCTATTGGCGCGTCGGGCTGAACCGGCTCCTCTTCATCGTCCTCCTCGCCGGCATGCCGATCCTCCTCCGCCGCCGGACGCGCATCTATCTCGAAGGGGAGCTCCGCCGCTTCCGTCAATGGCTCGGCCGCGTGTGGGCGGCCATCGTCCGTCTGTGGAACCACCTGCCGGTGTGGCTCAGGACCTTCCTCGGCCTCGGAATCGTCATCGTCGCGACGCTGGTGGCGATGTTCTCCGGCATCGTCCTCTGGCTGATCGCGGTGGTGCCGTTCCTCGCCAAGACGACGCTCGGCCTCATCGTCGTCCGCTGGCTCGCGCACACCGCCGCCGCGCGCGGCCTCTACGAGATCGCGCCGCTGCTGTGGGACTGGATCCCGCGCCCGCTCCGCGGCTGGGCGACGCTGCGCTACCGCCATCTCTGGTGGTGGACGATGCGGCGGATCGTGAGGAACCGGCGGCGCGTCCTCCGCCGGCTCAGGCAGCGCGAGCGCCGCGCCGCGGCCGGCTGAGCCGTCAGCCGCGGCCCGTCCGCTTCGCGGCCAGGTGGCGGACGATCCGCGCGATCAGGTCGTGCGGGATCGGCTTCGCGTAGGGGAAATGCACCGCGTCCTTCGCCGCGCGGAAGGGCGCGATCTCCGCCTCGAACGCGGTGCGGCGCGGGATCGGATATAGGCCGATGTGCTTCTTCCAGGCGGCGAAGTAGATGAGGTAGGTGCCGGCGAGCCGGAAGGTCGGCAGCCGTAGGAGATCGCTTCGGTGGCGTCCGGCGCCGCCTTGCGGATGGTCTTCCGCACCGCCTCGGCGGCGGCGCGCGCATCGCCGGAAAGCGCGGCGATATAGGCGTCGACGGTGTCGGGAGCAGGCATCGTGCTCCTCCGGTTCAATGCGCTGGCATCAAGGCGCCGGACCACGCAACACCTAACCTCCCCCTTGTGGGGAGGTCGAAACGCGTGAGCGGCGCGAGCGCGTTTCGGGTGGGGTGAGCTTGCAATGCCTATCGCATCGCTTCACCCCCTCTTGTTTCGCCATCGATTTGCGTCGCAAATCGGGACGAAACGTTCTCCCCCACAAGGGGGGAGAAATAGATGGAGAACCATCTCCCGGCGTTGCGCGGATGCCGGGGCAACCTCCCCACAAGGGGGAGGTTCGAGTGATTGCCCGGTTCGGCGCTATCCGGCGAACGCCTTCCTGAGCGCGGCGAGATCGATCTTCCGCATCGTCAGCATCGCCTGCATCGCGCGGCCGGCCTTTGCCTGATCCGTGTCGCCGAACATCTCCATCATCTCGGTCGGGATGATCTGCCAGGAGACGCCGTATTTGTCCTTGAGCCAGCCGCACATCGACTCCGCGCCGCCGCCGGCGGTGAGCGCCTTCCACAGCCGGTCGACCTCCGCCTGGTCCTTGCAGGCGACGAACAGCGACACCGCGTCGGTGAACATCACGCCCGGCGGGCGCCCGTTGAGCGCCGACAGCGTCTGGTCGGCGAGCCGGAACGTCGCGCTCATCAGACTGCCGTCCGGCATCCGCTGCTCGCTGACGATCTCTGCGTCCTTGAAGAGCGAGACGTAGAATTTGATGGCTTCCTCCGCCTCGTCGGCGAACCAGAGGAACGGCGTGATCTTCTGCATTGCGGTTCTCCCGATGGATATGCGTGATTGGCTAAGTTGCTAGGGCGCGATCGGTTCGTCGAGGAACGGCACGATCATGGCGAGGAGGACGTCGGGCATCATCATCACCCCGACATGCGTCGCACCGGGGACGATCGCGAGCCGCGTGTCCGGGATGCCAAAATAGTCGCCGGCGACGCCGCCGCCGAGAAGATGAAATATCTCCGCGATGTGCTCTATGCGCACGCCGTCCGCATCGCCGAAGATGAGGAGCGTCGGGGCGCCGATGCCGGCGATATCCTCCGCCGCGAAGTCGTGACCGGTGGCTTCAAGCTCCTGCACTTTGGCGATCAGCACCGGCCAGTCCTCCGGGTTGGGCGCAAGGCGCAAATATTCGGTCTCCAACGGCGTGCCGGCGAAGAGTTCCGGCGTCAGCGCCGCGATGCCCTCGCGGATTACCGGCATCCAGCCGTCGGCGGCGGCGGTGGCGGAGACGACGACAAGTCTGCCGATCCGCTCGGGATGGCGGATCGCGAATGACAGCGCCGCCGCGCCTCCGAGCGAGTAGCCGAGCACGTCCGCGGTCTCGATGCCGAGATGGTCGAGGAGGGCAGCGACGTCGTCGGCCATCTGCGCGTAGCTGAGCGGACGGCCTTCGATATCGCCGGTCCGGCCATGGCCCTGGAGCTCGACGGCGATCACCTGCCTGCTCTCGGCGAGCGCCGGGATGAAGGCGCCGAAGGCGATGTCGAGCGTGAGGAAGGCGCCGTGGATAAGCACCAGCGGTCGGCCGCCTTCGCCATGGATCTCGTAATACATCTCCAGTCCGTTGACCGGCGCGTAGCCGGCCGCGGCCGGCTCGGGCGCGGCCAGGAACGATTGGGCAAGGGCGGATGGCGCCGGCGCGACGGCGATGGCGATGACCGCGGCGATGGGAAACAAGGTCTGTCTGAGCATTTCGAAATGTCCTCCGCTGTTTGACCGGCGGCAAGGGCAAGGAGAGCCCGCTCGCGCCGCCGCATTGCGGAGCGCGTCGCTGCCGGCAGTTGGGTTCCGGGTTCGGCCGTCCGGACCTTGTCCGGTCCGTCGGGCGGCGGCGAACGGGAGCACTGCCTCCCGCTCGCCTTGGGTTGGCCTCAGAGCGTCTCGAGGTATTCGTCGAGCCGGTCGTAAGTCTCCTGCGCGCCGTAGCTCATGCCGCTGTCGACCATGCCTTGGCGCGAGGCGAAGGCGGCCGCCTCGTCGATGCCCTCGAAGCGCGACACGACCTTGAACAGCGTCTTGCCGTTGCCGAGATCGGTGAGCGTCATCGTCTCGACGATGGTCTGGTCCTCGAACATGCCTTCCATGCCGAAGGTCTGGACGAGCTTCTCCGGCGGCACCACCTCGCGGATCTCGCCGAGGAACTTAAACACCGAGCCCTTCGGCGATCCGCCGGGCGAGCCCTCGTCGCCGTCATAGCGCTGGTGGATGCGCCAGCTGCCGCCGGGCCGCGCGTCGATCTCGCAATGGATCGTCGTCATGTTGCGCGGCCCCCACCAGTGCTTCAGATGCTCCGCATCGGTCATCACCCTCCACAGCGTCTCGCGCGAGGCGGCGAAGATCCGCGTGATGACGGAGATCGGCTCGTCCTCGGGCAGAGCGAGCACGAGGCTGTGCAAATGGTCGCCCAGCCGTTCCAGGCTCTGAACCATGCCTTCCTCCATTCCGGCGACTGCGCCCGCGACCTCCGGCGTCGCGCGGAGCACGCGCTCGCGGATGGTGAGGATTGTCCGGCCGCGGTCCTCGGCGAAATCGACGGTGGTGAGGACCTCCAGCTGCGCCCGGCCTTTCGTGTCCTCGAAGACGCGGTTCAGCATCACCAGCCGTTCCGGTTCGTCGATCTCCTGGAAGATGGACGTCATCGGATAGTGGGCGCCGTCCGGGTCGACCATTTCGAGATAGAGCTCGCCGCCGACCTTGAGGTCGATCCGGGCCGTCGCGTTGGTGAAGAAGTGCGGACCGTACCATTCCTTGAGATGCGCGGGATCGGTCCATGCCTGCCAGACCAGCGCGCGCGGCGCGTGGTAGATGCGGCGGATCATCAGGTCGGGAAGCGAAGTCGTTTGCGGGCGTGTTGCGGCGGTCATCGGAGCGTCTCCTTATTTCATGGTGACGAGATGGTCGCGGAGCCGTTCCATGCTCTGTGACCAGGCTTCTTCGGTACCCGCGAGCGGTCCTTTGGCTCCGGGCTGGGATTCGATCACCGTGGTGGCGAGGGTGAGTTCGGTTCCGGTCCCTTTGGAACGAAACGTCACGACGAGATGGACGCAGTAGAAATTGCCGTCGGCCCGGTCGCCGCCTGTCATCTCCAACACCAGCCGCTCCTGCGGGACGATTTCGACCACCCTGTGGACGGCCGTTCGGCGCCAGCCATTCGGACCCTCCATATCGACTTCGACATTGCCGCCGACTCGGAGATCGACTCTTGCCGACCTGTTGGCGAAACCGCGCGGCCCGTACCATTCCTTGAGATGTTTCGCGTCCGTCCACGCAGCCCAGACAAGGGCGACCGGCGCCGCGAAGGTTCGGGTGATCACCAGATCTGCTGTTTTGCTATCGGTCATCGTCGCGGCTCTCATCGTTGTCTCCTGCTTGCAGCCTCTTCAGATAATCGCCGAGCCGATCGAGACGCTGCTCCCAATGGCGGCGGTAGAGTTCGAGCCACTCGGCGACGTCGCGCAGCGGCGCCGCCTCCAGCTTGCATGGCCGCCGCTGCGCATCGCGGCTGCGCGAAATCAGGCCGGCGCGTTCGAGGACCTTGAGATGTTTGGAGATCGCCGGTTGGCTCATCGCGAAGGGCTCGGCGAGCTCGCTGACCGAGGCTTCGCCGAGGGCGAGCCTCGCCAGGATCGCGCGCCGCGTCGGGTCGGCGAGCGCGGCGAAAGTCGTGTCGAGGCTGGCTGGCGGCTGCATCTGTCCATAACCCATCAGTTCGATAACTGTAAGGTTATATACAGCTCCGCAACGATGTCAAGCCTGATCCGTGGAGGGATCGAGTATCAGTTTGGCGGAAGCGAAAGCCGCAGAGAACGGCAAGCGAGCGGGCAGGGAGGATCGCAGCGCGCTTTCGACGCGACGGCGAAGCCTTGCCCTCCCCGAGGCTGGTGATTCGTTTGAAGGAACATTTGCCGAACCGCGTCAATTGCGGTAAGAACAGAGCAGGAACACCTGTGGATAACTTTCGGCCGCCACAACATGTGGCGGTCCGGCACGGTAGGTTGCCGCGGGCGACAGCGAACGGAGGCGAAGTCATGGCGGGCAGCGTCAACAAGGTCATACTCATCGGCAATCTGGGGGCAGACCCCGAAATCCGGCGGACGCAAGACGGACGGCCGATCGCCAATCTCCGCGTCGCCACGACGGATTCCTGGCGCGACAAGAGCACCGGCGAGCGCCGCGAGAAGACCGAGTGGCACCGCGTCGTGATCTTCTCCGAAGGCCTCGCAAAGATCGCCGAGCAGTATCTGAAGAAGGGCTCGAAGGTTTACCTCGAAGGCCAGTTGCAGACGCGGAAATGGGAGGATCAGTCCGGCCAGGAGCGCTACACGACCGAGGTCGTGCTTCAGGGCTTCAACTCGGCGCTGACCATGCTCGATGGCCGGCCCGGAGGCGGCGCTGAGTCAAGCGATGCGGGCAGCGATTTCGGCCAGTCGAGTCCGCGTCAGCCTGCGCGGGCGCATGCCGAGGAGATGGACGACGAGATCCCGTTCTAGTCTAGGCGATCCCCCCGACCCGCCGATGACGGGCCGGCTCGGACTGCGCTGTCTTGATTAGACGGTTTCGGTTTCGGATTTCGGCTTCTCGTCGACGGCCTCGACGTCCTCGAATTCGCGGACGATCTCGATCCTGACCCTCGCCACGATCGCGGCCAGCGCGCCGAGTGCGGCCAGCCACGGAGCCGCGATGAGGAGCACGCCGCCGCCGACGACGCCGCCGGTCAGCGGCAGTTCGAGGAATGGCTCCTCGGCGCCCGGCGTCCTGACGCGGATCGTCCGGATGTTGCCTTCGGTCACGAGTTCCTTGATCCTTTCGACGAGATTGTTGCCGGCGAGCTCGATCTCTTCGGTGAAAGTGCGCTTTCTTCCAACGTCTTCGTCCATCTCTGCGCTCCCGCGATTGGAAGGGTGCCTTGACCCTGATCCACGGCATATGGGGAGCATCCGGCGCGGCTGCGAGGCCCTTCCGGCAGATGGCGGCGGC